>JBFIXW010000123.1:0-6135 GCA_041605715.1 Paenisporosarcina sp. | reverse complement strand
CTTTAAAGCACGATTTGCTGCTGCCCGCTTCGCTTAGCCAGCCTTTGCAGTTGGCGTTTGCCATTAACACTTACAACTGAGATGACCATTGTTCTAACTGAGATCGTCAAAATTCTAACTGAGACCTTAATAATTCTAACCAAGAACGCAATTGTTCTAACTGAGGTGTGATTCGATATAAAAGCACACCTAGCACTCAAAACTTTGCGATAAACGTCATTTATTTCAATACAAAAAACCGCCAATCCATTTGGACGGCGGCTTCTCATTTTACTATTCTCTTACTAAGACAAACCCTATTCTATGTAGAGCTCTCTCTAGAGTAGATTCAATCATGATGTCTTTTAAATCTGCATGGACTTGTATAGCATTCATGGCCATACTTGGTTGGAATCCGGTTACAATTGGCTTCACACCAATTACACCTAAAATATTCACAAGCTTTAATAATGCACCACTGACCGTTTGATTTATTTGAGTAACGCCAGATAAATCGATTATTAAGTAATCTAATTCGTATTGTTGACTTTTATGCAACGCGATATAAATTATACTTTCTGCTCGTTGAGCTGTAACTTCACCAATTATAGGTAAGATTGCAACACCTTTCGTAATAGGGACAAGTGGAGCAGATAGTGTTTGAATCTGTTGATTTGCTCGATCTAATTCCAATACATACGTTAGGATGGAAGCCATCGTTTCAAAAACTTCTATCTGTTTATCTGTAAATGTCATAGGTTTAGTATCGAGTCCACAAATCGTGCCGTAGTTTTCACCATTTTCGTAATAAATGGGAATGCCGATGAAAGAACCACTTCCTAAATTCTCCGTTACATTCAAATGAAGAGAATTAGGATTTTGTGTGATATCTTCAATTAGTAAAACATCTTTACCATGGTCAACACTCAATTTACAATAGGTTTCATGAAACGGAAGTTCATCACCTTCATTTAGTAATGTTTCGTTCACATTAACGGCTTTCATAATTTGATTTGTTTTTGTATCATTACGAGCAATAAATAGGGTATTCATTTCAATAATATTACTCATAACATTTAAAATGCTCTGAGCTGCCTCGTCAAAATTCTTAAACGTCTTTCCTTTTATCGGTAATAACATTTCTTGCATGTTTTCTCCATCCCCTTGAAACTATAAATTGTACTATGAGTGTACCATTAATTATTGAATCTCTATACTTTAAGGCTTGCTTGCTCAGCAAATTATTGAAATCTAATCATATAAATCATTATTTTGCTATTTTTTATGCAAATCATTTACACTATTTGAGAAAAGAGGTGGTGAAGTATGACATTACATACTTTTTATCTAAAAGCTGATTGGCCTGGTCTACGCAATGATGTCGGGACCATCGAAACTAAAAACTTACAAACACAAGTTTCAATTCCACCTGAAATGGATGGACCAGGAGTGGGTACGAACCCAGATGAAATGCTTCTTGGAGCGGCAGCTACCTGTTATATTATTACACTAGCTGCCATGATGGAGAGAAGCAATCTTCCAAAAGTAAGTTTATCCATGAATTCTGAAGGGATTGTGGATGTCACAAATGGGTTAATCACCTATAAAAAAATTATTCATCGCCCAAAAATCGTTTTAAATTCTGAAGCATCCATTAAAGATTTATCACTTGCACAACGACTTGCTGAAAAGGCTGAAACATCCTGTATGATTAGTAGGGCTATAAAAGGGAATGTTGAAATTGATTTGCAAGCAGAAATTCTTATTGATTCATGACTATCAATCCCCTGGAAAAATTCCTAGCTATTAAATCCATTCAAGGCTTTTTAGATCTAAAAAAAGAGGTATTCTAAAAATCATTTTGAAGGATTTTTAGAACACCTCTTTATCTATTAATTCATTCAAACTGTGTCCGGTTGAATAGGTAGTTGAACATTAAATGTGGTTCCTATCCCTACTTCACTCTGCACTTGAATATGACCACCATGGTCATTAATCGTGGTAAACACCTGTGTTAACCCTAACCCAGTCCCATCAGACTTACTTGAGTAGAACGGTGTTCCCAATAACTTGAGTTTATCTTTATGAACGCCTATACCATTATCAACAATTTTCACATAGACAGAGTTAGCTTTACAATAATGCTCGATTCTAATCTTTCCTTCAGATGGCATTGCTTCTAAAGCATTTTTGATTAAATTAAAAAAAGCTTTTAGAAACAGATTCCTCTTACCATAAATACACTGCTCTGAATCTCTCAAATCCAATTCAACTTCAATGTTATATAACTTATCTTGAAATAAAAACATCAATGATGTTAATTCTTTACATAAATTGATTCTCGTAATAGGTTCTGCATATAAGTCTGGCTTTGAGACTTGTAGCAAATTCTGTAAGGTATCAATTGCCTTTTCTAGCTCGATTTCCATCGTCATTAAATAAGGATGAGAGCTACTTTCTTTTAACAATTGCAAAAACCCTTTAACAGCAGTAAGTGGATTACGTACTTCGTGCGCTATTCCAGCTGCAATCTGACCAATGGAAACTAATTTTTCTCGGTCATTTAATAGCCTCTCTGCTTCTTTCCGCGTAGAAATGTCACGTAGGACAGTTTGAATGCATTTTCGACCACCATATTGAATGGGATGACAATAAAATTCAATTTCCACTGAGGTTCCATCAGAACAGAAAATCGTTTCTTCAACTAAATCTGAAGGACTTTGATCGATCATTCCACTTGAAATACGACGTCTTATTTTATCTTTACTCTGTTCCCTAAAAACCGATAGCACGTCCATACCAATGAAATCTTCTTTCTTCCCTTTCAGAAGATTAGCCCCTGCTTGATTAATATATAGGACTTTGTAATCCATGTGTATAATAATAGTTTCAACAGAATACTCAATTACTTGTGTGTACAACAAATCATTTTGCAACTTATCATTAGACGTTCTTTTTTCAACCAGTTGGTTCATTAGACATCTCCGATCTCTAATCAATTCCCTAAAAGTAACGTAAATAATTCAATAGAATTGCACTAGATATATTAAAATAATTATAATAAGAAAATTCAATTAATTTAAATATTAATACTATTGTAACGGAATACTACCAATATGGAAATATTTATTTAAGTAATTTTAGCCTTTAGTCACACAAGATTTGTACTATTTCTATTGGACGTATATCAAATGATCTTAAATTTTTCTTCTCTATTAACACCGGTGTATAGGTACCTCTATCCAAATTAGTATGTATAAATTCTTCTCCATCGCCTGTACCGAACTCACCTTTTATGTAATTTGCACGAAAATAATACTGAAGTTTATTATTAAATGTAAGAGTTGTTAGGAGTTTTTCAATTGCGATATCAATTCCTAGCTCTTCTTTTACTTCACGAATAGCTGCGTCTTCTGGCGTTTCTCCTTCTTCAATTCCTCCACCTGGAAAACATAATATTCATGATTATTTCTTACCCTCTTTATTAAGGCAATCTTTCCATCTAGTTCTATAATTGCCCCACTTCTTTTTCTCATATATCCACGTCCAGTCTTTTTTGAAGGTTCTCACTATGCTCACTTCATAGTGAGACGTATTTCTCCAATAAAACGTTACATGTTTTAAAAGAATTTTTTCAAAAAAATAGCGAAGACCAAAATTGGTCCTCGCTTTTCTGCATTATTTGTATAAATCTTTTTGATCATCTTTATCTACGTCTTGCGGAGTGTCTGATGATCCGAATTTTTCTACGTCTTCAAAGCTATCCTCATAATCACGGACGCCACTCTTATCTTTTACAGGGTGTTCAGTCGACGAACCAAGAATTGCTTCTTCAGATGGGCGACTGTCTGTATCAAAGTCATGATTTGCGTGTTCGATACAAGTACGTGCCATTGGAAGTGCTTCTAAACGTTCGATTGGAATATCCTCACCACATACTTCACATTTGCCATAAGTGCCTTCTTCCATAGCTTTTAAGGCCGATTCAAGTTGTTCAATTTCATCGACTTTATGTTGTTCAATTGCCATTTCTGTATTTTGATCCGTTAAATCAGTTGCGTTATCAGCAGGATGGTTGTCGTAATTCGATAACTCTGTCGTTTCTAAATGCTTCTCATTATGTAAACGACTTTTCACATCTTCTAGCTCTTTCGTTAATTGATCTTTTAGTTTGTTTAGTTGTTTTTGTCTCATTATTTTGTTCCTCCAGGTTCTTTTCGCTTTCCCTATCTATTTCCTTTATCGAAGAAATCAAACCTTCTTTTCAAAATTCTGCTTAAAGATGTATGATGAATAGAGAAATTTGAGGAGGAACGATTGTGTCAAAAAATCCCTATACGCTTGTTGTCGGCGGCGTCTTTGCTCTTTTTATTGCCATGAGCATTGGTCGTTTTGCTTACACACCGATATTACCTTTTATGCAAAAAGAAGCTGGTTTCACGACGCAATTTGCGGGATTCTTAGCTTCGAGTAATTATGCTGGCTATTTAATTGGCGCTATTATTGCGTCTTTAGTTCCTTTAAAACGGAATCGAGCCATATATTTACGATTTAGCATCATCATCAGTATAGTATTGACCTTATTAATGGGTCTTACATACAGCCATACCTCATGGATGATTTGGCGATTTTTATCCGGCATTATGAGTGCTTTCGTATTTGTTTTGGCATCTAGTCTTATTCTAGATCAGTTAGCAAAACAACGGAAACTCGGATGGGTCGGCGTTATGTATGGCGGGGTTGGTCTTGGTATTTTTGTATCTGGTTTACTTGTACCCTTACTAATTGAAACGTTCAATTATGAAGGTGCCTGGATTGGACTGGCCTTAGTCGCTAGTGTTCTTGCAATTATCGTATTTTCAACAGTAACTGAAGACAAAGCTCTACCTACATCTGGTAAGACGTCGATTTCTGTAAAAACGTTTAAAGCACCTAAATGGCTACCTTGGCTTCTCGCCTCCTATGGTTTAGAAGGGCTTGGCTATATTGTGACAGGAACATTCATCGTTGCAATTGCTGATCAGACACCTGCTTTTAGTGGCAACGCAACAAATGTGTGGGTGTTAGTAGGACTTGCTGCCATCCCATCGTGTATTGTATGGGCGTATTTTGGTCATCGATTCGGTTATATGCTGTCACTTATGATTCTTTTAATTATTCAATCGATTGGAATTGCTTTACCGGCCTTATCTGACTCTTCACTCAGCTTTTATTTGAGTGCCGTATTATTTGGTGCAACATTTATGGGCGTTACGACATTAGCTACTGCGTTTGCTCGGAACAAAAACCCACTTAATAGCGCTAAAACCATCGCCATCATGACCACCATCTATGCGTTGGGACAAATGATTGGCCCATCTGTTGCAGGAATTTTAACCACGGAAACCGAAAGCTATACATGGGCATTATTAGGAGCATCTGCTTTTGTTATGGTTGGCGCGTTTTTCTTATTGCCTTTAGTTAAACAGGAAAGGACTGAACCAGAACATGACGTTCATCAAACAAATTGATCATATTCAACTTGCCGCACCTGTTGGGAGTGAGAATCAAGCGCGAGAATTTTTTCAAGATATTTTGGCATTAGAAGAAGTCGAAAAACCTGAGGAATTAAAAAAAAATGGTGGTGTGTGGTTTTCTAACGGACACGTTGATATTCATGTTGGTGTTGAAAATACATTCGTCCCTGCAAAAAAAGCTCATCCTGCTTTTGAAGTGAATCAGATAGAAGAGTTTGCTTCATTTCTTCTAGAGAAAGGTCTTGAAATACAAGTCGATCACAAGCTACCTGGAGCCAAACGGTTTTATCTTCACGATCCTTTTGGCAATCGATTAGAGTTTTTAGAATGGGTTGAAAAATAGGAGGAGTTCATTTGCCTTATGTAAATATCAAAATTACAAATGAAAATGTCACACCTGAAAAAAAGGAGCAATTGATTCAAGGAGTGACACAATTGCTGGTTGATGTGTTAAATAAAAACCCAGAAACAACTGTCGTCGTTATAGATGAAGTCGATACTGATAATTGGGGTATTGGCGGAAAATCCGTAACCAATCGAAGAAAAGAAGAAATACTGTTCTGTCGAGAATAAAAAATGTAGATTGCCTTTGCGGCGGACGCTTTCCGCGGGCACGACTTCAGCCGCTTCCCTCGCTATG
>JBFIXW010000122.1:0-6148 GCA_041605715.1 Paenisporosarcina sp. | reverse complement strand
TCCTTTTGTGATTGTTCTTTATTTTTGTTTTGTTTAACTTGACCTTGATTTGATGAATTCTCTTTTTCTTTAGCTTTCTTTTCTTTTGGAAGAGTGACTGGTTGATTTTCTCGAGATTTTTCTTTCGTGTTCACTTTTCCTTGTGATTCTTTAAAAGTTTCTACAGATACGCCTTTTTTATTTGCTTGAAGACGTTCCTCAGTTGTGGCTTGGTTCATTCTAATTTTTTTGGGAGCGACTTTTACAGTCGTTCGCGTTACAGCTGTTGTAATAATTTTTTCGAGTGCCACTTGATTTTGGTTTTCTGAAATGATTGTTGTAATTTCGAATTGACTTTCGTCTTCAAATGATACATTGGATTCACTAACGATTTTAGACATAACCCATGTTAATGACTTACCTTTCCAAAAAGAGATATCTCTTTTTAAGGCAACTCCATCTTCATTTAAACCTCTAAATACTTGTACATCACCTTTGCTATCAATTCCAAGTTCAATACTTGGATTGAAATCCATCTGTACATACGCTGATACCTTCGATTGTGACGGTAACAAAACAGAGAAAAACATAAATACGATAGCCACTGCAGCAATAAGCGGTGCCATGTATGCCGTTCTTTTTGATTTTTTTAATGCAACCATTTCTATATAAGGACGAAATGATACTTCTTCCCCAACTTCAGACAAAGAGTCGGGAATCCCTTTTAGGAATCGACCATCATCTGTTAAAAAAATACTATATGAAGACGTATTTTCAAATACGATTCCCTTTTGTTTGTTCATTTTTACATCCGTCCTTTTAAATAATCTTTTAAATAATCTAAATCACTTTTTAATAAGATCACAATGGCCACTATATATTTCCTTTGTCTCTCAATCGTTTTACGAGAAACCATCACTAACTCTTCTAATTCTTTCATTGGAAGTTGTTTTTTTTGTAAGAATGTTTCATAGAATTCGTCGGACTCTGCAATAATCTGAGCGATTTGTATTGCCGTTTGACGTGTATCTTCATGTGAAGGCGAGACCTTCACTAATTCTTGAAATGATAATCCGTATGGTTTTAGCAACTGTTCATATGCAAAAATCTGCACTCGTCTTTCTGCAGCTTGCTGCTCCGCTGTAAACTGTTCGAATGAATGAGAAGATTCTAGTGTCCCAAATGCATCTAGTTCATCTTCTGAACTATCTAATCCTAACCCAACTGGTGAATCTTTGCGTCGAGCTTCTTTGCGAATATGATCGATCAGTTTACGCCGAATCAGCAGATGAGCAAAAGTTAAAAAGGAAGCATTTTTAGAAACTTCGTAGTGTTGAATGGCTTCATGAAATGCTGATAATGCAATACTGTATTCGTCGTCTTGTTCATGGATATACCTTTTACAAACAAATGACGCAGTTTTTTTCATATAAGGTGCATAGGAAAGAAGAAGATCATGTAGAACTTCTTCATCCCCATCCTTGGCTTTAGCCACTAGCGGCTCAATATTTGAGTTATTACTTTTGCGTACAAATAAACCTTGTATTGACGCTAGTAGCATATGCAATCACCTTCCGTTCATTCGATAGACTAATTCTTATCGATTGTAACGGGTTCTTATTAAAATGAAAAGTAGTTTTATATGTCCGTTACCTAACAATTACTCTTTGTCTTTTTTACCTTTATCTTCATGTTTCGCTTTTTTTGCTTCAGCTTTAGCTTTTGCAGCAGCTTTTTTCGCTTCGGCTTTTGCCTTTACTTCTGCTTTATGAGCTGCAATTTCAGCTAATTTTTCAGCTTTTTTTGCTGCAATTTCAGCTTTTTTCAAAGCTTTCTTTTCAGCATCTTTCAACTCTTCTTTTACTTCAACAACTGGTGTTGTAACTTCCGTTTCAGGAGTTGTTACTACTATTTCTTCATCTTCTTCTACTTCAGGTGTTGTTACAACGTCCTCAGTAACGGTAACAACTTCTTCTTCAGGTGATGTGGTTTCTTCTTCTGAAGGAGTTGATTCCTCTTCAGGAGTTGTTGGAACTTCTTCTGCTTTTTCTTTAGCTTCCCATCTTGCAATGGCACGTTCAATATTTTTTTGAAGTGCTTCTTTCGCTCTAGGGTTACTAATTTTTTCTAAATTCATTGATAATGCAAAAATGTTATTTGCTAAATATCCGACTGGTACTACTGATGAAATAACTTCTAAATCTGCAGATGATACATTTTCTTCTTTTACATTTTCTAATGCTTCTTGTAAGTTTACTGTTTCATAAGACGTGTCAACTTTTTCTGTGTCATTTGCCAATACTTGGGCAGATGTTGATGTTACTAATGATGCTGCAAGTAATGTAGCACTAATAGATTTCCAAGTTTTTAAGTTTTTCATTTACTTCACCCCGTCAAATTATTAGCATCTTTCATTTAAAATTGATGCTCGACATACTATACGTTTAGTTCATATTATTTTAAGGGGGTAATAATAAAAAAACTGGAACCATCTTTTAGATGTTTCCAGTTTTTGTACATTAAATTTTATCGTTTTTATTTTCTAATTCTTTTTCAATTACTACTTCTTCATTGTTTTCGAGTTCTTTTTCATTTACGATTTCTTCTTTATCTTCAATTTCGTTAGCATCGTCGACTTCATCAGCAATCTCAATCAGTTTACGATTTTTATACTTACCTGCTAAAAGGACCGCAACTGTAATGAATGCAATCATTGACCATGTAATAAGTGGATTAGATTCAAAGAAATCTTTTAAAAATCGCTCATGCGTAATCATACGCGCAGCTGTAAATGCTAATACACCAGAACCAATATAAATAATGATCGGGTAACGGTCGATTAATTTTACAAATAACGTACTACCCCAAACCATGATCGGAATACTAATAATTAAACCAATAACAACTAATAAGAAATCTCCATGAGCAGCTCCTGCAACAGCAAGAACATTATCTAATCCCATAATTGTATCGGCTATAATAATTGTCCCAATCGCTGACATAAGAGTGGTTGAACTTTTATGATCACCCGCATCTCCATCATCAATTAAAAGTTTGTAAGCAATACCGATTAAAATGATACCCCCAACTAATTGTAAACCTGGAATCTTCAATAACCAGACAATGGCTAATGTTGCTAAAACACGGATTACTACTGCCCCAGCTGTACCCCACATAATCGCTTTACGGCGGTGATGAAGAGGTAAGTTTTTTGCAGACATAGCAATAACAATGGCATTGTCTCCTGCTAATACTAAATCAATCATAATAATTGAGAGTAAGGCAACAAGAAATTCTGCTGATAAAATTTCCATAATTATCTCCTTTAATCATGTATTGAAAACAAAAAGACCCCTGCCTTCAAAAAAGGCAAAGGTCTTGCTAAGCACATTAATAAATGGCTATCATAACCGATGGCAAAAGCCATGTAATGACGACTATGAAGTAGGTTTCCCTATAGCTACTCCCCTTTGACAACAGTCAAAAGTAGATAAAGTTTTCATTAGTTATTATACCACAATCGAAATCACTGTAAACATATTCTATTTAATGACATATTGTTTATCTTTTTTATGGAGATCATAGAATGCCAACATCGATGGGAGACTTTCAATGAAATCTTCAGATTGTATCTGACTATCCTTTAACAATGAACTCGCGAAGGTCGTATCAAATTGAGCAGACCAAGTTAAGTAATCCAAAGTTTCATTTTCAACACCTAATGTTTTCCTAAGTAATTTTGAATTTAATCCTACTTTGGCTAATGTAAGTGGTATTCTTCCTTTTGGTTGATTACCGGTTATTTGAGCTACCATATGACGATAAACTTCTTCAACCGGATGAGAGGAAGGATCCAACATAATCTATAGGTACAACATTATTGTATTAAGAAAAATGGGATGTTCCTTAGGGGCAAATGCTTATTAGTGTTCGAGGCATTATAAAACGAAAATTTATTGCAATTAAAAAGAGATCATCTCCTAGTCACAAAATGACTTAGAAGACAACCTCTAATCTGTTTATGCTTTTGGTTCTTTTGCTCTTTTTCGTGTTTCTTTATCAAGCAGACTATAGAGTACAGGGATTAAATACAACGTTAGTAATGTCGAGCTGATTAAACCACCAATCACGACAATTCCCATCGGCTGATTAATTTCCGTTCCCTCACCTATACCAATCGCTAAAGGCATAAGCCCAAGAATTGTGGTTAAAGCCGTCATTAAAATTGGACGCACTCGATCTCGAGCCGAAGAAACGATTGCTTCGTAAGAACTTAAACCTTCTCCTTTACGTTGGTTAATAAAATCAACTAACATAATCCCATTGTTCACAACAATTCCTACTAAAACAAGGATACCAATAACTGCGGTAATACTAATTGGCGTTTGAGTAACAAACAATCCAAGAGCAACCCCAATAATCATAAGTGGAACTGTGAACATAATGACAAATGGGTATTTAAAGGATTCAAACTGAGCTGCCATCACAATATAAACTAAGGCAACTGCTAGTAATACAGCGAGCATCATATCATTGATTGCACTTTCAAATAGCTCACGATCTCCTCCAAAGGTTATGTCAACTTCCTCAGGTATGTTCGATTGAGCAATTGCTTCATCCACCTGATCAGACATTTCTCCAAGTGAAAGGGATGATGCATATTTAATTGTGAAATTTACAGAATTTGCTTGATTTACACGTCTAATGGATACTGGACCTTCAGCAATTTCAATCGTTGCAAGCTCCTGCAATTCTACAAATTGACCAGAAGGAGTTCTTAACTTCAATATCTTTAATTGTTCAATACTGCTTCGATATCGTTCATCGAATTGAACAAACACTCCATAAACATCATCGTTTTCTGAAATAATTTGTGTGGCGAATACACCTCTAGTAACACTGTTAACGATTTGCGCAATTTGAGCTGGAGGCATACCGAACTCAGTTGCAGCTTCTTTATTTATCGTCATTTGTATTTCATCAACTGTATCTTCAAGATCATTTGTTATTTCTGTAACTGATTCTAATTTTAATAATGAATCTTGTATGTCACTGACCGCACTTTGTAATCGTTGATTATCAGAATCAGTCACTGTAAACGATAGTGAATTTGGAGTAGAGCCTGCAGCCGTTTGTAAATTGAAACGTACGTCAACGTCCACACCTACTTCTTTTAATACTAATGGTTGAACGTCATCTACAAACTCAAAGATTGATCGATCTCGATCATCTAAAGGAACTAATTTAACATAGATTTCAGCACGATTTGCCTGAGATGATCCTTGAGCTTGTCCTTGTTGTGTTCCGCCAATTAAACTCACATATACATCCACTTCAGCTTGTTCTTTGAAAATGGATTCAATTTCGCTTACTACTTCTTTTGTTGCATCTAATGAAGAACCATTTTCAAGATCCACATTTACACTGACAAATCCTTCATCAGTAGCAGGCAAAAATTCCGTCCCCACTTGGAATAAACCTAGCGCACTTAGTCCAAGCATTACCGTCGTTACGATCATGACCACAGCACGATGACCTAGAGCCCATTTTATAGATCTTTCAAAATTATTATAAGCCTTCGAACGTCTTCTTTTTGCTTCTGAATTTCCTTTCGGTTTCTTTAACATGCGACTACCTAGCATTGGAATTACCGTCAAAGCAACTACTAATGAGGCAATTAAACTAAAGGAAATTGTAAGGGCAAATTCAGTAAAGATTTGTCCGATCAATCCAGTAATGAAGATAACCGGTACGAAAACGGCTACCGTCGTTAAGGTTGAAGCGGTAATAGCACCAGCAACTTCTTTCGTTCCGTCAATGGCTGCCCTTTTCGAATCTTTACCCATAGCTAAATGACGTTCAATATTTTCAATAACAACGATGGCATTATCGACTAACATCCCAATTCCCAATGCCAGAGCACCAAGTGTCATAATATTTAAAGCAAAGTCTGCAAAATACATTAGGACAAACGTTACAATCACGGAATATGGGATAGCTATACCGATAATAATGGGACTTTTTATTCCTCTAAGGAATAAAAATAGAACAAGCATGGCAAATATAGCACCATAGCCTAATGACGAACCGATATTACCGATAGCTAATTTTACATAATCCCCTTGGTCAAATAGGATATCTGCTTCAACACCTTCGTAATCCTTGTCTG
>JBFIXW010000121.1:0-6227 GCA_041605715.1 Paenisporosarcina sp. | reverse complement strand
TGAAGTAAGTGGTTTATCCTCGATTGCATTTTTTGAAGCAGGCGAGTCATATAAAGGTAAACGGTTTTATTGGCAGAATCGTGAAAAGACTTTTACGCTAGTTGGACTAGGTCATGCTTATGTCATACAAAATTCGTTACATGATAATCGTTTTGAAGATATAGATTCACAATGGAAAAAGTTATGTGCATCTATAGTTAATGAAGAGCATGAACTTCAACCAATATTGTTTGGTGGATTTTCTTTCGATCCATTAAATCAAATAGAGTCAGAGTGGGATTCGTTCCCTTCTGCATACTTTGCTGTACCATCATTTCAATTAGTTATAAGAGATGATCGGGTTTTTATCAGCATCCATTTAATTACGAAAGATCCAAACTCTCAGATGGCATTTGATCAATTACGAACACAACGAGATGACTTAATACATGCAGCACAAGTTAACGAATTAAAACCCTATGCGAAACCGGTAGTTTCACACTTAACGGAACGTTTTAAAGAAACGTATTTAGATGCTGTTTCTCATGTGACTCGACTTATTGAAGCAAAGGAAGCGCAGAAAGTCGTGATAGCTCGTTCATTGGCATTACAATTTATTGAAGAAGTTAGTTCACCTTCAGCTATGTATCATGTTTCAAAGGAACAACCGGAAAGCTTTGTGTTTGGCTTAGAGCTTGAGCAACAATTATTTTTTGGAGCCACGCCTGAACGGTTAGTGAAAGTAGAAAATCAAAGAGCATTGTCTACATGTTTGGCTGGTTCTATAAAAAGAGGTCAAACGGCAACGGAAGATCAACAGCTAGGAAATGAATTGCTTCAAGACGCGAAAAATCGTGAAGAGCATCAATATGTTGTGGATATGATTTCACAGGTTTTTGAAGAATACTGTGAAGAAGTAAAAGTACCTAAATATCCTAAGCTGATGAAAATTCGAGATATCCAGCATTTATATACACCCGTTGAAGGAACCTTGAAAAAGGGACAAGGCTTATTACAACTTGTCCAAGACTTACATCCAACTCCTGCACTTGGAGGAGAACCACGAAATGATGCAATGGCTATTATTCGAATGGTAGAACAAATGAATAGAGGGTATTATGCGGCTCCTATTGGATGGATTGATGCAAATGGTAATGGTGAATTTGCTGTCGCTATTCGATCAGCTTTATTAAATAAAGACCAAGCATACTTATATGCAGGTGGCGGAATTGTCGGTACGTCAGATCCAACTTCTGAATATGCAGAGACCTTGGTTAAATTTAGACCTATGTTACGTACTCTTGGAGGTAAGCTAAATGGATGATCATCGTGCAATTTTGACTGAATATGTGCACTCGATAGCTCAAGCCTTCCTTGATGCTGGTGTTACAGAAGTGGTGATTAGTCCAGGTTCAAGATCCACTCCTTTAGCGTATGTGTTTAGCCATACGAAGGAATTTACAACGTATATGCAAGTAGATGAGCGTTCAGCAGGATTTTTTGCGCTTGGGTTAGCAAAAGCGAAGAAAAATCCTGTGCTATTACTATGTACATCTGGGACTGCGGCTGCGAATTATTTTCCAGCCATCGTTGAAGCTAATTATGCAAGAATACCATTGATTGTGTTAACGGCAGATCGACCACACGAGTTACGTGAAGTTGGCGCACCTCAAGCAATTGATCAAATTCAGCTTTACGGAAATCATGTAAAATGGAGCGTGGACTTCCCACTAGCTGATTCAAGTAGTGAAACGATTCCTTTTGTTGAACGCCATACGGCAAGAGCAATTGCTCAAGCAAAAGCTGCACCAATGGGTCCAATCCATATCAATATTCCTTTTAGAGAACCTTTACTACTTGATTTTGATTTCATCAAAAAACATTCAACATTTCAACAGTCATTTTCAGGGGATGTACAAGCATCTGAAGAGGCTAAAAATTTCATGTCTGAAAGAATTAATCAAGCTAAGAGCGGATTTATTGTGGTGGGTGAACTGTCAAAAGAATTTTCACTCAAAGACTTTTGGACTTTTGCTAAAGTCTTGAAATGGCCAATATTAGCGGATCCACTTTCCCAGCTGAGGTCAAATGTTCCAGAAGAATGCCAAGATTACTTAATAGATCAGTATGACGCACTTCTGAAAAACGAACATTTTGCGCAATCTATGATTCCAGAAGTCGTCATTCGTTTTGGTGCTCAACCCGTTTCAAAACCATTGACTTTATTTTTAAAAACCTACCAACCTAAAACATTTATCATTGTTGATGAAAATCCCGTCTTTCGTGATTCCTTAGGTGTTGTGACACACCATATTCATTCCGTGCCTAACGTTTTTTGGAATGAATCGTATGTGAGTCAAGCCAGTGATTATTTAAAAAAGTGGACGCAAGTAAATGAGATGGCAACTAACCATGTAAATCAATACATAGCCACTCAAAAGGATGAGGGAGCATACGCAGGGATGTTGTTTCAACATTTAGAGGATTCAAGTGATTTGATTTGTGGTAGCAGTATGCCAATTCGAGATGTCGACACGTTTTTCAATAAAACATCAAAGGACATTGGTATCTATGCGAATCGTGGAGCAAATGGAATTGATGGAGTTGTATCAACAGCTCTAGGGATCCAGCAGTCATTAAAGAGATCCAGCACACTACTTATTGGAGATATCTCCTTTTTACATGATGTGAATGGTTTGTTAGTATCTCGTTTTCATAAGACTGATCTTACGATTGTGGTGATGAATAATGACGGAGGTGGAATCTTTTCATATCTTCCCCAGTCATCTGAAGAACAATATTTCGAAAAGTTATTTGGAACACCTACGGGATTATCGTTTGATTCCATTGCGCAAATGTATGAAGCTGAATATTTCTTGATTGAATCAAAAGAGGCATTTCTGACGGCGTTGAAGACTCCGAAACATACGAATATTCGAATTATTGAAGTGAAGACGAATCGTCAAGAAAATGTTAGGGTACATCGAGAATTGTGGAAAGCGATTTCTGAGGAGATTGACCAGTCATGGAACATTTAACTGTGGGTGTTAGAGGAATACAAATCAGTTATACGATGACAAATCCTGATGCAACCGAGTCTATTGTTTTTTTACATGGCTTTACAGGAAGTTGGAGATCTTGGGAATCAGTTATTAAACTTCTACCGATAGACATCAATTATATCTCGATTGATTTAATGGGACATGGTTCTACAGAAGTAAGTTCAAATCCTGAACGGTATCAGATGAAAGAACAAATACTCGATTTAGAGGAGTTTTTTTCTGAGGTTCAGTTAGCTCGTTTTTCATTAGTTGGGTATTCAATGGGTGGACGTATTGCTTTAGCTTATGCATTAGGTCATCCACAACAAGTTAAGAATTTAGTGCTCGAAAGTGCTTCACCTGGACTTAAATCTATTGAAGAGCAACAATTGAGACGACAAGCTGATGATCATTTAGCTGATCGGATTGAACAAGATGGACTCGAATCATTTATGGATTTTTGGGAGAACATATCTCTATTTGAATCTCAAAAGTCACTTTCGAATGTAAAACAGCAGGAAATTCGCTCCGAAAGGCTTGCACAATCTGCAGTAGGTCTCGCAAATAGTCTGAGAGGGATGGGGACTGGACAACAACGATCTTATTGGTCGAAGTTAGGTGAACTAGAAATACCTGTGTATTTAGTTACTGGAGAATACGATTCAAAATTCACGGAAATTGCGGACGAAATGGTCAAAAAATTAAAAGATGGATCCCATCTGCAAGTTTCGTCAGTTGGACATGCAATACATGTGGAAAATCCCGTTCAGTTTGCTACAATAATAATGGAGCAATTGATTGATGGAAATTAGAGGAGGAAGATTATGACACGTCAATGGGTAACAGAACGTACATATGAAGATATTAAATATGAAACATATAACGGGATCGCTAAAATTACGATTAACCGACCGGAAGTTCGAAATGCTTTCCGTCCTAAAACGGTGAAGGAATTACTTGAAGCTTTCACGTATGCACGTGATGATTCTAAAGTTGGTGTTATTGTTTTAACAGGTGAAGGAGAAAAAGCATTCTGTTCTGGTGGTGACCAATCGGTACGTGGTCATGGTGGATACGTAGGAGAAGACGAAATTCCACGTTTAAATGTTCTAGATTTACAACGTTTAATTCGTGTCATTCCCAAACCAGTAGTTGCAATGGTAGCGGGCTACGCAATTGGTGGCGGACATGTTCTTCATGTTGTATGTGACTTAACAATTGCTGCAGATAACGCGATATTCGGACAAACAGGTCCAAAGGTTGGATCATTTGATGCGGGTTATGGCTCTGGTTATTTAGCTCGTATTATCGGTCACAAAAAAGCGCGAGAAATTTGGTACTTATGTCGTCAGTATGATGCGCAAGCCGCACTTGATATGGGCTTAGTCAATACCGTTGTGCCTTACGCTCAGTTAGAAGACGAAACAGTTCAATGGTGTGAAGAAATGTTATCTATGTCTCCAACAGCTTTACGATTCTTAAAAGCTGCAATGAATGCAGATACAGATGGCTTAGCTGGACTTCAGCAAATGGCTGGAGACGCAACTCTTCTTTACTACACAACTGATGAAGCGAAAGAAGGCCGCGATGCCTTTAAGGAAAAACGTAAACCTGACTTTGGTCAGTTCCCACGATTCCCTTGATTTGAACTTCCTAAGCTGTCCTTTAAGGGCAGCTTTTTGTAAAGGAGAAGATTTTTTGTATCCAAATTTAATTACTAAAAGAGCTTCCATAAGTCCTCAAAAAACTGCCATTATTTTTGGTCAGGAGAGATGGACATTCAAAGATGTGGAAGTCGTAGCCATTGAAATGGCAGGGAAACTTCGATCAGTAGGAATTGAAACAGGAATGCGAATTGCTGTGCTTTCACCTACAAACACGGACTTTTTGAAGGTCATTTATGGTTGTATGTATGCAGGCTGTGAGATGGTCTTTTTAAATGAACGCTTGAGCGAAGAAGAATTGAAGTATCAAGTGGAAGACTCAAATGCGGTTAAAATTTTAGTAGATGATAGCTACGCATCAAAATTAATGAGTGAATCTGTATGTCTATTTTCAACTTTAAATAACGCACTAGTTGAACAAGTAACTTCTGAAAAAGTTTGGACACCTAATCGGACGATTTCCATTATGTACACTTCGGGGACTACTGGGTTCCCAAAGGGTGTCCGTCAAACACTGGAAAACCATTTTTCAAGTGCCACTGCTTCTGCATTCAATATGGGAGTTGAACCAAATGATGTTTGGTTATGTACGATGCCATTATTTCATATTAGTGGATTTTCGATCATCATGCGTTCATTAATCTATGGAATTGGCATTTCATTGTACGCCAAATTTGATGCTGTTAAAATAACGGATGAACTAATTGATGGCACAGTTACACATATGTCTATTGTGTCCGTAATGCTAGAGCGAATTCTAACAGAATTAGAGCATCGCAATACACTCGTTTCAACTAATTTTAAAATCATGTTAGCTGGTGGTGGCCCCATTCCGATTGCTTATTTAGAGCGGGCTCAAGCAAAGGGGATTGCCATTTTACAAACATACGGTATGACAGAAACAAGTTCGCAAACCTCAACTTTAGCTGCAGAAGATGCTAGGAGAAAAATTGGCTCTTCAGGCAAACCTCTTTTATTAAATGAAATAAAGATTGATGGTGCAGCCTCACCTAATGAGATGGGTGAAATCCTTATTAATGGTCCTCACGTAACGCCAGGGTATATCGGTCATTTTGCGAATCATCCTGCACAAAGAGATGGGTGGTTATATACTGGGGATGTCGGTTATCTAGATGCAGAAGGGTATTTGTATGTTGTTGATCGACGATCAGACTTAATCATTTCAGGTGGAGAGAATGTTTATCCTGCTGAAGTTGAGAATGCCCTACTGAAACATCCCGATATTTTGGGTGCAGGAGTTTGTGGTCAAAAAGACGAGCAATGGGGCGAGGTACCTGTCGCATTTATCGTAACAAATACGGAAATTACTTTGGAGTCATTGCAGAAATTTTTATCAATTTATTTGGCGGCATATAAAGTCCCGAAATTTATGTATGTAGTAGAAGAACTCCCAAGGAATGCCTCGAACAAATTGTTGAGAAGAGAGTTGAAAAAGTGGCTACTATCCAAATAATAAGTGCAAAGATGTTTCACGTAAAAGTACCATTAAAAAAACCCTTTACAACACATTTACAATCGGTCG
>JBFIXW010000120.1:0-6382 GCA_041605715.1 Paenisporosarcina sp. | reverse complement strand
AATCCCAACAGCTTCAAAAATTTGTGCACCACGATAACTCTGAATAGTGGAAATCCCCATTTTCGAAAGCACCTTAATAATGCCATCAGTAACCGAATGAATATAATTATTTTCTGCTGTTACAAGTGATTGAATTGATAGGTCACCTTTCGCTATTAACTCTCGAATCGAGTCAAAAGCTAAATACGGATTTATTCCTTCCGCACCAAAACCTAAAAGAGCCGCAAAATGATGCACTTCCCTTGGTTCACCTGATTCCAGCAATATACTTACTTTTGTCCGTGTTCCTTGACGAATCAAATGATGATGTAAGCCTGAAACTGCTAATAATGCAGGTATGGCCGCATGATGTTCAGATACCCCTCTGTCCGATAAAATCAGCAAAGTAGTTCCTTCACTGACCGCTTGATCCGCTTTTATAAATAATTCTTCTAAGGCGTGTTCAAGAAGCCCAGGTTCCTTATTAGCAGAAAAAAGAATCGAAAACGTGGCCGACTTAAACCCTTCTATTTGTTGTTGACGCAAAGATTCTAATTGTAAATTCGTTAAAATCGGAGTTTTCAGTCGAATGTGGCGACAGCTTTCTGCATTGGGGTTAACCAAATTACCTTCCGCTCCGATTGTTGTATCGACCATCGTAATAATTTTTTCTCGAATTGCATCAATTGGTGGATTCGTTACTTGTGCAAATAATTGTTTAAAGTAGTTGTATAGCAATTGAGGTTTTTTCGATAAAACAGCTAACGGAGAATCGTACCCCATCGATCCGACTGGGTCTTTCCCTTCAAGCACTAATGGTTTGATAATCTTCGTTAGTTCTTCCTGTGTATAACCAAAAGCAAGTTGCTGTTGTAATAATGGTTCGCCAACGTAAACATGTGACTGTTCACTCGCTTCAGGTAAGTCTTCGAGATTGGTCATATTCTTCAGCCACTCTTTATAGGGCTGCTCAGAAGCAATTTGCAGTTTTACCTCTTCGTCTGGAATAATCGTCCCTTTTTCTAGGTCGACTAAAAGAATCTTTCCAGGTGCTAATCGCTCCTTGTACTCAATATCGTCCGCGAAAATATCCAATGCCCCTACCTCTGAGCCAAGGACAATCATGCCGCTTTTTGTGACGTAATAACGGGCGGGCCTTAAACCATTACGGTCAAGTGTGGCAGCGATTTGTTTCCCATTAGTAAACACCAATGCAGCTGGTCCATCCCAAGGCTCCATTAATGTACTGTGATACTCATAAAAATCACGTTTCTCTTCAATAATAGTCTTATCATTTGCCCATGGTTCAGGCACCATCATCATGGCCGTATGAGCGATAGAACGTCCTGATAAGTGAAGAAATTCAAAACAATTATCAAACATGGATGAATCACTACCATCCGCATCAATGACTGGAAGAACTTTCTGTAGATCCTTTGCATTGAAAAATTCTGACTCAGTCATTTGTTCACGGGCTCGCATCCAATTCACATTGCCGCGTAGTGTATTAAATTCACCATTATGAATGGTATAACGATTTGGATGTGCACGTTTCCAACTCGGAAACGTATTGGTGCTGAATCGAGAATGTACGAGAGCTAGAGCTGATTTGAAATCTGGATGATTTAAGTCGATGAAAAATGAATCTAATTGTTCGGGGATTAGCATGCCTTTATAGACAATGGTTTGGGTTGATAAACTACAGATGTATACGTCTTCGTACGCTCTAAATTCAGCCATTTCACGCTCTATGCGTTTACGGATGATATACAATTTACGCTCGAAAGCCAGTTGATCTTGGCAATCTGAAGACATTTGAATGAATACTTGTCTAATCGTAGGTTTCGTTTTCGTTGCTACTTTCCCAACAAACGAATCGTTAATGGGAACTGGTCGCCATCCAAGAAACACTTGATCTTCTTCAGCAATAATTCGTTCAAAAATTTCTTTACTCTTCATACGAATATCGTGATCTTTTGGTAGAAAAACCATCCCGACCGCATATTCGCCTTCTCTTGGTAAAATAATATCTTCTTTCTCACATTGTTTTTGAAAAAAGCGATGAGGTATTTGCGTTAATATACCCGCTCCATCTCCTGTACTCGTATCTGCGGATTGACCTCCTCGATGTTCCATATTACATAGGATGGTTACTGCATGTTGAACAATACTATGCGTTTTTCTGCCATTAATGTTTGCAATCATGCCAATTCCACAAGCCTCATGTTCTTGCTCTGGGTCATACAATCCTTGCGGAACTGGATATCCAGTCTTTCTCATGACATCGCCCCTCTCTCTTAATCTTTGAAAGATTTCTCTATAGATATCGAACAAGTATATCACAAAATCACCTTTAACATAAAATTCTGACAACAAATATTGTGCATTTTTATTTATTATCATGAATGAAAAAGCTATCAACATGGACTAATCTATTAATCTTTGTGAATAAAATAATGTTGTAAATACTCATAATATTGACCATTAAAATGAATCAGCTGAAAATAGTTACTACAATAAATACTCATAGTTTATGCATCTGTTCATCTTGATATGATTCAAATCAAACGTGTTTCTTCTACTTGGAAAACTCCAGTATTAAAATTTATTTAGTTAAATTTCGTTTCAGATAGAGCGATCCGTGTGCATAGCTTCGCTCTATCGTGTCTTGAACTATGTAATGACTAATTAAAAAACAGAGTGCTAGATATATACACTTTGTTTCATTACCTTATGATGTCCCTCCCTTCTTCGAATGACAATATTAATGTAGTGCATATGAATGACAAATTTGTAAAGAATGATTACTATATTGACTTTCCTTTCATTAGTCTTATAATTGATTATGATAATCATTTTCATTTAAGCTATTAAAGATCACTCTCATGCTGTCATTACATTGTTAATGATGCTTATATAAAGAACTTAAAAAAGAAACTGGTATAAAGTTACTATAATTATTGGTGCACCAGATGAATTATTAGAGTGCATTAAGCTTAAGCACATCTTTAAAATGTGGTTGCTAACGCTAGAAAATTTATCAGAGCTATTCCAGATCTTCGCAAAGATGCAGGAGATAGTAAATATTGAAAGGGTGTATAGAATGAGAAATATCGAGAAATATAGGAAAGCATTTATGAATGCGCTGGACTTGGAGGAAGATGATGTATGTGAAGATTTAGCACTTGGAGTAACTAGAGAGTGGGATTCAATTGGACATATGACACTCATTTCTGAAATTGAGGAAGTTTTTGATGTCTCATTAGATTCCGAATGGATTACAGAATTCGATTCCTATCAGTCAGGAATGGAGCTATTAAATCGGTTGGGTGTGGACTTTATTAATGAATAGTTTCAAAAAACTTGAGGAGTTTGGAAACCGCACCGCTGTAAATGCTGAAGGAGAATATTCTTACTCTGAAATGGTAGAAATTGCTGACGCTATCTGCGGTAAAGTAGGTGAAAGAACGCTCGTTTTTTGTTTGTGTTCAAATAATAAAGAGTCCTTATTCGGCTACGTGGGATTTATTAGAGGTCGTGTTGTACCTGTACTATTGGATGCATCCATCCATATTGATCGATTGCGAAGACTAATTAACCTTTATAAGCCTACATACATTTGGGCGAGTAGTGAAAATAAAGACTTACTAGAAGTAATGGATCGTTCATTTGTGTTTGGAGATTACACATTATTTAAATGTCCGACATTTTTCCAACATGATCTTGATGAACACCTTGCACTCCTTTTAACAACCTCTGGAAGTACTGGGAGCCCAAAATTTGTTCGCTTAAGTTATGAAAATATTTTCAAAAATGCTGAATCTATAGTGAATTACCTTGACATCAATGCAGACGATAAACCAATAACAACACTTCCAATGAATTACTCCTATGGTCTTTCTATCATTAATAGTCATTTCATATGTGGGGCGACGATCATTGTTACGGATGCATCTATTATGAAAAAAGAGTTTTGGGACTTATGTAAAGAGCACCTAGTAACAACTTTTGGAGGAGTTCCTTTCACGTATGAGATGCTAAATAGGCTGAAGTTTGAAGAGTTTAATTTGCCAAGTTTAAAAAAACTCACTCAAGCAGGTGGGAAATTAAGTTCAATTTTATTGAACAAGTTTGCTAACGTTTGTAATCAGAAAGGGATTCAATTTTTCACTATGTACGGTCAAACTGAAGCAACGGCTCGAATGGCCTATTTACCATATGAAAAAAACCTTGATAAAGTCGGAAGTATTGGTATTGCCATTCCAGGTGGAGAACTGTTTCTGCAAAATGACAATGGCTCCAAAATTACAGCCCCCAATGTTATCGGCGAGTTGATATACAAAGGAGAAAATGTTTCTTTAGGGTATGCTGAGTCGTTATTTGATCTTTCGAAAAAAGATGAAAACAACGGCATTTTGAGCACAGGTGATTTGGCATACTTTGATCAGGATGGGTATTTTTTTATTTCTGGCCGAATCAAGAGAATGATTAAAGTCTATGGAAACCGTATAAGTCTAGATGAAGTTGAAGGACTTTTAAATGAGCATGGTCATAATTGTATATGCGCTGGGACGGATGATCAATTGTATATTTACACATTAAAAGAAGATAGTGTTCAAATTAAAAAAATAATGAAGGAAAAACTAAACTTAAAGGGCTTTAAGATCATGAGAATTGAGAAAATTCCACGGAATAATTTTGGAAAAATCCTTTATTCACAGTTACCTCAATATGGATAATTTATGATCAACTGAACCCGAAACAGGAAATGTGATATACGCGACAAAACCTTATATACTGAGATCTGATACTGAATGTGCCACCTTCTAGGTGAAAAATTGACATAACGTGAAACCTACATGGGTACATGGTTTTTTAGTTCTTGAGCGTATCGTCGATTCATTTCAGGAGTACACGCTACTTGGACAACTTTAGCGTTTTTTTGCCTCGTTTTATGAAAAATCTTAAGTTTATTTTTATCAGGTGATTGGATGACTTTTATATCAATTGAGTTTCTCTTATTTTTCGCAGTAATTGTTTTCACTTATTATTTAATCCCACATCGATGGAGATGGATACTTTTACTGGCAGCAAGTTATAGTTTTTACGCTAGCTTGAATAGCTACTTTGTCCTTTTACTACTTGCAAGCACAGCTTTATCATATTTTACGGGAATTATCATTGAAAAACAGGAGACCAAAAAACAGAAGAAAAAAGTCATGCTGGCTGGAATTTGCATATTATTGTTTATTCTCGGGTGGTTTAAATATTTTAATTTTGTAAATGACTCAATTCGAGCAATTTTAACATATATGAATTGGAATTATGCCATACCATACCAAGAAATTGTGCTGCCAATAGCTATTTCTTTTTATACATTTCAGGCAGTAAGTTATCTTGTGGACATCTACAATGGTAAGCAAAAAGCAGAAAGACATTATGGCTATTTTTCAATCTATTTTGCATTTTTTCCACAATTGGTTGCTGGGCCGATTGAACGTGCTAAGAAAATGCTGCCACAATTCAAGGTTGAACAGACGTTTAAATATGAAAATTTAAGCTATGGAATGAAGCGGATCGCATGGGGGTTTTTTAAGAAAACATTAATTGCGGATCGACTTGCTCCAATTGTTGCTAGTGTTTTCGATAGTCCTGACCCGACTGGTTCAGAAATTGTACTAGCTACTATTCTATTTTCGATCCAATTATATGCCGATTTTTCAGCACTCAGTGACATTGCCATCGGTTGTGCAAGAATACTTGGGATAAATTTGACAGAAAACTTTAAGCAGCCACATTTTGCAATTTCGATATCGGATTTTTGGAGTAGATGGCATATAACGCTCACTACTTGGCTCAGGGACTATATATTTGTCCCGTTATGTAAGGGGAAAAAGAAGAGAAGTGAAATTTATTTCGCTATTGTGATTACTTTCTTAGTAAGCGGCATTTGGCACGGAGCCGCTTGGAATTTTGTTTTATGGGGTCTAATTCATGGGTTTTATCGCGTGTTTGGAGATTACTCAAAACATTTTCGCGGAAAAATGGCTTCATTTATTCAATTGGATAGAAGTCCAGTGCTACATAACTGGTGGAAAATCACAATCACTTTCCTGCTAGTTTGCTTTTCTAGAGTTTTTTTTCGATCGGATTCCGTTACACATGCATTTGAAAATGCACAGCTTTTCTTAACACTTAACTCCTGGAAACCATCGGGAATTCTAAAAGCATTTGAAATATTTTCGCTACTTGATTTAGTTTTTTTCATTTTTTTCTTTATTATTTTACAACTATTTCAGTATATCGAAAGAAAACATAATTCAACATGGGAATGGCTATCGCAGCGCTCAATATTCGCCAGATTTGCAGTTTATATTTTCATCATCGTTTCAGTCCTTATATT
>JBFIXW010000119.1:0-6550 GCA_041605715.1 Paenisporosarcina sp. | reverse complement strand
TAAACAGATTGAAAGTATTGACTATAGTCTTTACCTTCCTTGTTTTGCGGATTTATTTCTTTCACTTGAGAACTATTTAATCGCTGTTCTTCGTTCACGAGAACACTCCTTTGCCTAGTCACATCAGTTTAAATCTACATTCATTTATTATACTGAAAGAAGTACCAAACCTACAAGGTCATTCCTAGAATTGTCTTGTTTTCGACAAATTAAGACACCATTAGATTCAGCTACTCACCTCATTTTTACATTAGGTATATCTCAAGATGTCTACTTATCTATGACAGAGAGCTTGTCCTCCAAGTAGGTGTTTCCATTTTTTAAATGCATAGCATGGTTTCGCTATCGGCATAAATATGTGTTATCCATGCACAAAAATAAGGGACTCTCTCTCAGTCACTAAATGACTTTTGAGATAGCCCCTTACTGGTTATGATCTTACTCTTTTTTCAACCAACAATTTAATGGCCGTTCGATCTTCACCAGCAATAATGATATCAGTAAAAGCTGGTGAACAAATTAAATCGGTTCCACTAGGAGCTACAAACCCTCTTGCTATAGCAACCGCCTTCACTGCTTGATTTAATGCTCCAGCGCCTACTGCTTGCATTTCTGCATACCCTTTGTCTCGGATTACAGCAACCAATGCACCAGCTACTGAATTAGGATTTGATCTCGAAGATACTTTTAATGATTCCATCTCTATTCCTCCTTATACTTGCTGTGAGTTGGACTTTAGTGTCAATGTCCTTGAATCACTGTATGCGAGGTCGATGGAAAAAAGAAGAACCTAAGATTGAAACGGATAATCTTCGTTAATATAAATTCGCTCGATCGATGTAGCTTTTCCTGATTGATTATCGATATCGATAAAAACACCACTTATTACCGAGCGTCCTGTTTTCGGCACTTCAAAACGGGCCGGCATATTTGTTTGGAAGCGATATAAGACATCTTCTTTTTTCATACCCAATACGCCATCATATGGACCCGTCATGCCTACATCTGTAATATAAGCAGTTCCATTCGGATAAATTCTTGCATCAGCTGTTTGAACATGTGTGTGCGTTCCTACGACAGCTGAAACTTCTCCATCTAAATGCCAGCCAAGTGCAATTTTTTCACTCGTTGCTTCTGCATGGAAATCCACAAAAATCAATGGTGAAATTTCTTTTGCTTCTTTCACTAGCTCTGTTGCTTTTTTAAACGGGTCATCATGCGGAGGTAGGAATGTACGACCATGGAGATTGATAACAGATAAGGTATGGCCGTTTTTTGAAATAGTCGTCATCCCTTTTCCTGGTGCTTCATCTGAAAAGTTCGCTGGTCTAATTAAATAATCTGTCTCGTCAATAAAGTCAAATATTTCTTTTTGATCCCATGTGTGATTGCCCATTGTCACTACATCAACACCCATATGCAGTAATGATTGAAAAATGGATTTTGTAATCCCACGACCCGATGCAGCGTTTTCACCGTTTGCTATGACGACGTCAGGTTGATATTTTCTTTTTAATCGAGGCAAAAAATCTTCTAATGTATCTCGGCCAATTGAACCGACGATGTCTCCAATAAACATTACTTTCATTAATATCCCTTCTTTCTGTTTCAATAAAAAAAGGCTTCTTTATGAAGCCCCCCTTTACTTACTATTATTTTGCATATTCTACAGCGCGTGTTTCACGAATAACCGTTACTTTAATATGCCCTGGATAATCTAATTCTTCCTCAATTCGCTTACGAATATCTCGAGCTAATCGATGAGCAGTTATGTCATCAATTTGTTCTGGACGAACCATAATGCGAATTTCACGGCCTGCTTGAATAGCGAATGATTTCTCAACACCATCATAAGACTCAGAAATTTCTTCTAGTTTCTCCAAACGGCGAATATAGTTTTCTAGCGTTTCACTTCTAGCACCTGGACGAGCAGCTGATAATGCATCTGCAGCAGCAACTAGAACTGCAATGACAGAAGTTGCTTCAGTGTCACCATGATGGGAAGCGATACTATTAATAACGACTGGATGCTCTTTGTACTTCGTAGCAAGTTCTACACCAATCTCTACGTGGCTACCTTCCACTTCATGGTCAATTGCTTTTCCAATATCATGTAGTAAGCCAGCACGTCTAGCTAATGTTACATCTTCGCCAAGTTCAGCAGCTAACAATCCTGCTAAGAAGGCAACTTCTTTAGAATGTTTCAAAACGTTTTGTCCATAACTTGTACGGTAACGCATACGACCCATGATCTTAATTAAATCAGGATGTAAATTATGAATGCCAACATCAAAGGTAGTTTGCTCACCAATTTCTCGGATTTGCTCATCTACTTCTCTTCTTGACTTCTCAACCATTTCTTCAATTCGTGCAGGATGAATTCGACCATCTTGAACTAATTTTTCAAGTGCAAGACGAGCTGTTTCACGACGAATTGGATCGAAACCAGATAAGATTACTGCTTCTGGTGTATCATCGATAATTAAATCAATTCCAGTCAGTGTCTCAAGTGTGCGTATATTTCGGCCTTCACGACCAATAATACGACCCTTCATTTCATCATTTGGCAAGGTAACAACAGAAACTGTTGTCTCTGCCACATGATCTGCTGCAAAACGCTGAATAGCTAGGGATAGAATTTCTCGTGCTTTTTTGTCTGAATCTTCTTTTGCACGTGTTTCAGATTCTTTCGTCATCACTGCAATATCAGTAGATAACTCATTTTCTACTTGTTGTAGAATAATGCCTTTAGCTTCTTCACGAGTTAACGCAGATATCCGTTCTAGTTCGGTTTGTGCTTTTGCAACTAATTCAGCCACTTTGCTTTCCATCTGCTCGATATGCTGTTGTCTTTCAGTCAGAGCATCATCTTTACGCTCTAGACCCGCTTCTCTTTTGTTAAGAGCATCATCCTTACGATCAAGGTTTTCTTCTCTTTGTAAATACCGATTTTCCTGTTTTTGCAGTTCAGCTCGGCGTTCACGAATGTCAGATTCTGCTTCAGATCTCAATTTGTGAGATTCATCTTTTGCTTCTAATAGTGCTTCTTTTTTCAAAGCTTCCGCTTCTCGCTTCGCCTCATCGACGATGAGAACAGCTGACTGCTTCGCCCCAGTCACTTTAGAATCATTCACATTTTTTACAAGAAAATAACTTACAGCGGCACCGACGATAAGACTAATCAAAGCGGAGATGAGTATTTCAATCATTCGAACACCTCCTCTTGCTATTTCATTTTCATGTTCAGTAGGCTTGTATACATAGCTTTGAAACTACGTAGCCCTATTGATTTCATTTGGAAATTATACAATTTTAATTGTATAGATGTAGAAATACTCTGTCAAGGATTCGCGAGTCTCGTAAGATGAAAACAACCTACCAAATTTATTGGTAGGTTATCAATTGAATCCTATTTTTCATCAATTAGTAATTCAAATTCTTCTTCTTCATCGTCATGGGCAGCAATTGTATAAGCTGTCGCCATCATACCGTAAGCCGCTCGAATTTTTTGAGCAATCTCATTACGTGTTGCTTGGTTATCTTTCAGGAATTGTTTCGCATTTTCTCTACCTTGACCAAGACGATCATCATTGTAAGCGTACCAAGAACCACTCTTGTTAACAATATCCATTTCTACGCCTAAATCTACGATTTCACCTTCACGTGAAATACCTTCACCATACATGATATCAACTTCAGCCGTACGGAAAGGTGGTGCTACTTTATTTTTAACAACTTTAATTTTCGTTTTATTCCCCATGAAATCATTACCTGATTTAATAGCTTCTGCACGACGTACTTCTAATCGAACAGAACTATAGAATTTAAGCGCACGACCACCAGGTGTTACTTCAGGGTTACCAAACATAACGCCGACTTTTTCACGAATTTGGTTAATAAAAATAGCTGTTGTTTTTGATTTACTAATTGCTCCAGAAAGTTTACGTAGGGCTTGAGACATCAAACGAGCTTGTAATCCAACGTGTGAGTCACCCATTTCCCCTTCAATTTCCGCTTTTGGAACTAAGGCAGCGACTGAGTCAATAACCACGATATCAACTGCTCCACTACGTACTAATGCTTCACATATTTCTAATGCTTGTTCACCCGTATCAGGTTGAGATAATAAAAGCTCATCAATATTTACGCCTAAGTTTTGTGCATAAACAGGATCCAGTGCATGCTCAGCATCAATAAATGCTGCTTGCCCACCTGCTGCTTGTGCTTCAGCAATAGCATGAAGTGCTACGGTTGTTTTACCTGAACTCTCTGGTCCATATATTTCAATGATTCGTCCTCGTGGATAACCACCAACACCAAGTGCTACATCAAGTGCAAGTGATCCACTAGAAGTCGTCAAAATTTCTCGATCTGTTTTTTCGCCAAGTTTCATTATTGAACCTTTACCGAATTGTTTCTCAATTTGTTTTAACGCCATGTCTAATGCTGCTTTACGATCGCTCATTTATGGTTCCTCCTTATGTTTCAAACACAAAATTAACTTCTGTCTCTACTATACTTGGTTTATGAGAAATACACAAGAAAAAAGCGAACGTTTATTCGCTTTATTTTTCAGCAAAATAAAAATTTGAGCATGAAAAACTGCTCAAATCTTTATTT
Source organism: Paenisporosarcina sp. (assembly GCA_041605715.1). GTDB lineage: Bacteria > Bacillota > Bacilli > Bacillales_A > Planococcaceae > Paenisporosarcina. The sequence continues at coordinate 1,930 of JBFIXW010000119.1, read as the reverse complement.
TCAGGCGTTTTAAGGTCTAATATTTAAATTATGACTCATTTCGATTCGTTAATTGTTGAATAATTTCATAACATGTTCGCTTTACAACTCGTAATCTATTCGTATTTCTCATATCCGATAGATGTAGTTCATAACTTTTAGCGATACCGTTTGGACATGCAATAGCAATCCAAACAGTTCCTGCAGGTTTCCCTTCAAGCGAACTCGGTCCTGCTGCTCCAGTAAGTCCCACACCAATATCGGTATTAAAAGCTTCTTTAACCCGCATAGCCATTGCGACAGCACACTCTCCGCTCACTACACCATGTTTTTCAATAATCTCTTGCGGGACCCCTAACTGCGTGATTTTAGACTCAGTTGAATAAGTAACCATACCACCTATTAAGACGGAACTTGCACCAGGAATCGCCGCTAGTTCTGATTGAAACAATCCAGCAGTCAAACTTTCAGCAGCAGAAATCGTCCAGTTTTTTTTCTGTAAGACCTCTACTGTTCTTGATGCTAACGAATCGTCATTGTATCCATATAGATAGGTGCCAACACGGTCCATTAACAATTGCTCTGTTTGAGAAATTAATGCCTTAGCTTCTTGATCGGTAGAAGTCTTTGCCGTTATACGCAACATTACTTCTCCATCCGAAGCTAAAGGAGCAATCGTTGGGTTCGATTGTACATCTAATAAATCGTGAATCTTCGTTTCCAGCTCTGCCTCACCGATACCATAAAATCGTAATACATGAGAAACAATCACTTCTCCTTGATTTAACCATTTTGCTAATAGCGGTTTCGCCTCAAGTTGAAACATCGGTTCCATTTCTTTCGGTGGACCGGGTAAAAGAATATAAATCTTTTTTTGGTTGGAATAAAACATGCCAGGTGCCATACCATTATGGTTGGCTAAAACTTGGCAGTTTTCTAATACAAGTGCTTGCTTTTTGTTGTTGTCTGTCATTGGTCTATTAATGCGTTTGAAAAAGGCTTCTATAGAAATCATGGCTTTATCATCCATCACTAACTGCGTTTGAAGATGATGAGCAATCGTCTCTTTTGTTAAATCATCTTTTGTTGGTCCTAACCCACCTGAGAAAATAATTAAATCCGCTCTCGATTCTGCAAGTTGAATTGAATCCTTTAATCGATCCGCATTATCGCCAACTACAGTATGATAGTAAACATTAATCCCTAACTCAGCTAATTGACTAGAGATGTATCGGGCATTTGTATTCGTAATCTGTCCAAGTAATAATTCTGAACCTACGGCAATAATCTCTGCGTTCATAATTGAAATCTCCTCTATTTTGAGTCAAGTAAAACACGGCGATTTGCGTAGAAATAATCCCACCCTGACCAAATGGTAAAGAACAATGACACATAAAGCATGATTGTACCAAACGGAATATTGAATATTTCAAAAACGATGTTGTGCAATAGTAAAGCCGAAATTGCGACAATTTGAGTCCACATTTTAATTTTACCTAATTGTTTTGCTGCCACAACTTCACCTTCATCAGCTAATATTAAGCGTAATCCTGTAACTGCAAACTCACGGCTTATAATTAGAATAACAATCCAAGCTGCTGCAAATCCAAGTTCCACTAATATGATTAAAGCTGCGGAAACAAGAAGTTTATCAGCAAGAGGGTCTAAAAATTTCCCCATATTCGTTACAAGATTATGTTTACGCGCGTAATACCCATCGATGAAATCAGTAATTGAAGCAAAAATAAATATAATAGCTCCAATTAAATGCTCTACTGGCAAAGAGGTTCCTAATAATTCAAGCGTACCCCAACCAAAATCTACTAACATAAAAACAACAAACAATGGAATCATAAAAATTCTGGATACAGTGATTTGATTTGGAATGTTCATATACTTTCTCCTTTCGTATCAAAGAAAATAGCCATCTTGTAAGAGATGACTATTGCGG
>JBFIXW010000118.1:0-6693 GCA_041605715.1 Paenisporosarcina sp. | reverse complement strand
GTATTGAATATCACGCATAGCTTGTTCTGGTGACGATACGACTTCTCCACCCGTGCGCTTTGCTATATCTGACAATAGTCCAGCGTTTGGAGGTTGAATTTTATATTCGTCGCTATATGGAATTGAAATGCCTGCTTGATACAAACCATTTTGTTCATTTGAAATACGCAGGAATATGAGCCCTGGATCTGCTTTAAAAGATACTCGACTTTTTCCTGGGGCAATCGGTTCAGACAAACTCTCTATTTCCTCACCCGATTCATTCACAGCGACAATATCCAAAAAGGCTGATTGTCCTGAAGGATCTAATACCGTATAGGAACCATCTTCAGATTTTCGAATATCAAACGGAACTTCACTATAGGAGGGCAATAATCGAGATACGGACGTATTCCAAAAGTTCCCCCACTGATCGAAACGTGCAAAATCTCCGCTCCACGCACCGCTTGAATCCGATGTATAAGCAATTGTTCTACCGAGTCCATACATCCATTCAGCTAGAACGGGATCTTCTTTCGTACTTTCTGCAATGACCGATGCTGTTTGTTTTGCAGTAGTAGCAATGTAGGCATTTATTTGTGGAACGCCTGTTTCAAATAAACTCATCCACGCTGGATCGCCTTGAATCGTAGGATAGAAAGGATTGTCTTCGATATAGGTTCTTGATATCATAACGGTTTCTCTTGATAAGATTGCAGGAATCGTACTTTCATCCATTACATCATAAAATCGCCCTGTCCCCATTTGCGATAACCCTTCTAGTAAAGAACGATCTGCGTCTTGACCAATTGCTACAGTGGACAGTGTAATGTTATCACCTAAACCGTCAGCAATAAGTGTTTCATAGTCATTTTGTGTAGCTGATTGTCCATCCGTCAATAAAATAATGTGCTTACGCTGAAGTTTCAAATCACTTAGCCTTTCGTAAGCGAGTTCTAACCCTGGATAAATTTCGGTACCTCCACCAACACTAACCGATAAGATTTTTTCAAGTGCTTCCTCTTTGTCAGTCAGTGTTCTTGCCTCTATGATTTCCCAGGGTTTATCATCAAATGCAATGAAACCTAATGTATCGTCTTCTCGTAACAACTCTACTGAACGAGCAGCGGCTTCTTTTGCTAACTCGAATTTATTCCCCATCATACTGCCGGATCTATCCATCACAATTATCAGTCCGAGCGAAGGCAATTGTTGCTTTCCTTTCACTTCCATTTCAACAGGAAGTAACTTTTCAATAGGTGTTTTAAAATACCCACCTAATCCAAAGCTATTGTCTCCCCCAACCATCATGAAGCCAACACCGAAATTTTTAACTGCTTGTTCGATCACTTTCATTTTGTCTTCCCCAACTAAATAACCCGGTACGTTATCAAAAATAATGGCGTCGTACTTTATATAATTGGACAAATCATAAGGTAAATCAGCAGCTGAAATAGTAACGGTGTTAATGACTTGTTGATCAATAAAATCCGGAATTGGTGACGTTACTTGATCATTACTGACTACTAACAAACTTGGTGCACGCTCAACCATCGTGACACTAGTCAATTTATTATTTTCTAATAAAGCATCGTTTACTAAGTTCAATTGAACCTCATATTTTAATAATCCTTCACCAGTTGAGGCATGACGAAGTGTAAAGGTGTTCGTTCCAGCTTGTATTTCTACTTGTTGGGTCAACAAGAATTCATCATTTTCAGATAGAATCAGTTCCCCTATCACATCTTTTGAAGACTCCACTTCAACAACAAGTTGCTGTTGCTCCCCCTCAAATGCAACTGGTGGAGTTTCAAAACTTGTAATCGCTGCATCATCCGATTGTGGCCGGTTCAATATAAACGTATCAATTTCCACATGACTTCCTGTCATTCTAGCAAGTTGTTCTTGCACTGAGCCGCTATTTTCTAACCCATCTGAAAGCAATACTAATCTCGTGGCCTTTTTTTGGTCTGCTAAATTTGTGGCTAACTGAATACTTTCAGCAATGTTCGTTTTCCCATCTTGATTTGAACCAACAAATTCAGGCACATCTTTTGTGTCAAATGATAAGGGAACTTGCGTCTGAAAAGAATCATCAAATGTATAGATTCCTATTGCCTGGTGATCTTTCTTTTTAGCAAGTGACTGTGTCAGAAATTCAGTGATTTGCTGGTCAGTTCCTACAGTTGATGCAGATTGATCAACAACGAACAGGATTTGCTCTTCTTTAACAGGTAATAAAATCATTGGTCCTGTCATCGCGAAGATCACTAAACAGATAGCAATCGCTCTAATGCCGACGATTATTTGTTGTTCGTGCGTTTGATAGTTCGCATGTTTCCACCTGTCATAGATGAAATAAGCAATTGGAAGCAAAAAAAGAAGTAGCCAAATAGGTGATTCAATTCGTAAGCCCACGACGTCTTTGCACCTCCCATTCCGCTAATAATAATAAAATAATGAGAAGTAAAAACCATGGGACCAGTGATGTTTGAATCGTTTCACTTAAAGTTTCTTTAGTAGATGTTCCAATCGAATAGGAAGATCCGGTTCGGATTTCTTTCTCTTTTTGTTCTAATAAAACCACAAATTGTTTTTCGACATCCCCAGCCCTTAATGAATATATGCCTGGTTTTGCAGGTGCTGTGAATTGACTTCCTTGTTGCACGGAGAAAATGTATTCATTTTCTTCAGAAAACACTTCCCATTCAGCATCCTCTTCGTCAGCTACTAATGAAATTGACTTTTTCTCCTTAGGAGAAAAAATCCCTAGATAGTCACTATTTGTCGTCATTTGCTCTGCCGTACTCCACAAAAACAAAGGAAAAGAAGGGTACAACGGCCAATCAGTCATTTGGACATCGGCTAAAACAATTAAATCGCCTTTTTGGTTTCGTTGAATAAAAGGATCTTCATTCACGCGAGCAATGGTTTCGTAATTCACGAAAGGTGGATAAAGGCTACTGACATAGATATCGTCCAGACTAGCATAGGCAAAAACATCATCTCTTTCAGTCATGACTACACCATTCACCTCATGAGCAATTTCATCATTTCGACCAATTAATAACACAGGTGAAGTCGCTGTTTCGAGTAAAGAAGTTTGATTTGTAACGATCAAGCCCTCTTTTGAAAGGTCACTTAATTGTTCAGAAGGAACAGAACTTACCGGTATAGACATTGCTTGAAATGCAGCTGTTACCAACTGATGTAACTGGTTGTCCACAAAAGTTTGGGATGTATGTGACTGTAACAAAACAGTCGATTCGTTATCAATTTGATAATCATCATCAATTTGAAGGATAGCCTTCAAACCAGAAGCTAGTGGCAATTCTTTCATTGATAAGGACAATGTGTCTTTTGCAGGGATACTAACAGGTTCTGAGTAAACCAATTCATTATCATCGATTGAATGAATAAGAAATCGACCTGTTTTTTCCATAGATGAATCATTAACCAATTGGGCAAGCGCAGAAATAGTTTGATGGTTTTTGTTTGCACCAAATCTAAAAATCGAAACATTTTCTAATGGTCCTTCAGATCCTTTAACAACCCAAGAAAGTCTTTCGTTTTCTAATGGGAGTTCAGTTCGATCTACATTATCGGTAAATAAATAAACAACGGTATCTTCACCTTTAACTAATGACTGTGTAAAATCCAACATTTTAGGTAGATGTTCTTGTTCATATTCAACTTCTAATTTATTTATAGCAGATTGAATTTTCGAGAGATTGCTTTCTTCACGCAAGAGAATAGTAGGTTCTTCACCCATTGTCAGTATCGTGACAGGTTTACCTTCTAATTGCTTTGACAATTCCAACATGTCCCTTTTGTGTTGTTCAAAAATACTTTCATTTTTTGAACCCGCAAGCATACTTGCAGATGTGTCGACCATCCAAATGATTTGCTCACCAGCAAGTGCACGAGATTTTATATAAGGTTGTAGCAAAGCAAGAGCGAGCAAAATTAAAGCAAGCATTTGGAGATAAAACAACGCATTACGTTGCAAGTATTGTAAATAAGGAGAAACCTTTGTTTCTTTCATGACGGTTTCCCAAAAAAGAGTTGAAGAAATCGGTTGGTCTCTATATTTCTTTCTAAAAAAATAGTAAAGCAGAACGATAAAAGGAATGAAAAACGCCCACAAAAATCCTAGTTGTCCAAAGCCCATGAATGGCTCACCTCAATTTATCCAGTTGGCACGAATCATTTGATGAAAAAAAATGTGGCTAATATCATCCTTCGTTTCAACTTTTAATGTATGAATGCCATAGCGACGGCAAAGAGAGTCTAGCTCTTTAAAATGTTGAATTCTTTTCTTCTCGTATTCATCAAGTATTGTTTGAGAGACCGAGACATTTACCCTTTGTTCTGTTTCTGAATCAATTAACTGCAAGTCTCCAGTAAAAGAAGGATTGATATCCTCGCTAGATTGAATCAGCAGTAAACGAATATCTTGTGAAAACTTTGGCATTTTCCGAAGCATTTTCTCCCATTCCTCAATTGGCTCTAATCCATCAGTTAGGATAAATAACACTGTGCAATCCTTCGCAATATGCTGAGGGGTGATGGAAGTAAACATTTGAGTACTTGTCGGATTCGACAGTTTCGAAACATGAGATGAAAAAGCTTTTCGATAAACTGCACCTTTTTTTCTAAAAGGAATTGTCTTCTCCTCAGAAACCAAGGCAAATGATAATCGATCATCTCTCCCAAGCACCAACTGACCTATTGAACTAGCTAATTGTTTGGCCAAAGTCCACTTTTTATCGTTTTTCATTGACTTAGATCCATCAAGTACAATATGGACACGCATTTCTTGCTCATCTAAAAATCGTTTAATGAAATATTTATCTGTGCGTGCAAAAACATTCCAATCAATTTGACGGACATCGTCCCCTGGGTAATACTCTCGAAAATCGGAAAAATCAAGTGAGGAACCAAAACGCATCGAGCGATGAGATCCTTTGTGCTGCCCGCGTAATTTAGATTTTGTTGCAATCTGAAGTCTTCCAATTTTAGAAGACCAATCTTCAGGTAAGAGAGAGGAAGTATTCATGTCAATTGCCCTTGTTTAATCGTAAAAAGTAATTGATCTAAAATTGAGTCAGCTGTTTTTCCTTCTGCCTCCCCTTCGTAATTTAATAACATACGATGTCTTAATGCTGGTTTTGCAACCGATTTAATATCTGCGATCGACACATGATATCTTCCAGCCATCAATGCTCTAGCTTTTGCTAAACGTATTAAACTTTGTAACCCTCGCGGACCACTGCCATATTGTACAAATTGTCGTACCTCTTCAGTAGCTTCCTCATTTGGATGTGTAGCCGAGGTTAAGTCGATTGCATACGAAAGCATATCTTCCGCAATCAAGACTTCCTTAACCATTTTCTGAGCTTCCACTAACTCATCGGTGTTCATGATTTTTTGAAGTTGAACAGAAGTTGCGCCAGTCGTTCTTAAAACTATTTCTTTCAATTCTTTTTTAGTTGGGTAGTTCACCAAAATTTTGCATAAGAAACGGTCCATTTGTGCCTCTGGAAGCGGATATGTGCCTTCCATTTCAATTGGATTTTGTGTTGCTAACACAAAAAAGGGACGTGTCAATTGTTTTGTTTCACCTAATACGGTAACTGTTTTTTCGCCCATTGCTTCTAATAATGCACTTTGTGTTTTAGGCGTCGCACGATTGATTTCATCTGCAAGTACCATTTGACTAAAAATGGGACCTTGTTTAAAAGAGAATTGCTGTCTCCCATCCTCGGATCTTTCAATAATACTCGTACCTGTAATATCGGAAGGCATTAAATCGGGTGTAAACTGAATACGAGAAAAAGACAGATCTAAAACGTCAGAAATTGTTCGAATGAGCATCGTTTTTCCTAAGCCCGGTAATCCCTCTAACAGTGCGTGACCATCAGCTAATACAGAGTATAGGGTGAAATCAACTGCATCATTCTGACCAACGATAAATTTGCTAATTTCTTGTTTAACTAATTGCAATCGCTTGCTCATTTCTACATAATTCTCTGGTGTAAATGACATGTAATCCTCCTCATTCCTCACGTGTTTCGATTGATGAAAAATAATCTTGAACGATTCTTTGTAAGTCTGGTGGTAACTGCATACGTTTGGAACTGTTTAAATAGGAATCCTTGTAATTGCCGATTACTTCACCATATGGTTTTACAGTTCCTCTAGATATTGGTGCATCCGTTTTTTGCTCCTCTTCCGCAGAGCCTTCTCCTAGTTTTCCACTATCCGTACTTGATTGACTCGATCCACCCATCCGTGAAGGAACAGATAGGAGGTCTCTACTACCAGATCCTTGACCTGCACCAAGTCCTTGACCTTGACCTTGACCCTGGCCTTGTCCCTGTCCTTGGCCTTGACCTTGTCCCTGACCTTGTCCTTGGCCTTGTCCTTGGCCTTGGCCTTGACCTTGGCTTTGACCCTGGCCTTGTCCCTCACCTTTTCCTTGTCCCTGACCTTGGCTTTGACTCTGGCCTTGGCCTTGGCCTTGGTTTTGGTTATTACCTTGTGCTGCGGATTGGTCATTGCCAGATTGTGCATTTGAATTCGTTGGTTGAGATGCCAGTTGGTTTGCACCTCCAGAGGCTTTACCTATTTGACTAAGCACAGTCTGAGCTTCGCCAACTTGTTCTGCTAATTCTTTTGTTGCTTTTTCCAAAGCAGCCAACTCTTCTTTTT
>JBFIXW010000117.1:0-6699 GCA_041605715.1 Paenisporosarcina sp. | reverse complement strand
TATATAGATTTAAAAGATTCAGTTGAAAAGCACGCCTCCATGCAGACTTCACGGTGGAAATATGTCCAATCGAAAATGAATCATCAAAGACAAATGAATACACAACAAAAAAATGTAGACCAACAACTGTTGGAAAAATTAAAAAATGTAGAGGATAGACAAGGGAAGCTGCAATCTTTGTTCGAAAATCAGGAGCCATTTGCGAAAGATTTTATGAACATGATGACACAAGCAAATCAAGAAGTTCTTCTCAAATTGAAACAAGCTGAAGAAGCGAATGCACAGCTTCAGTTGAAGATGGATGAACAGGTCCACTTGCAAAACCAATTGGTTCAACAGCTAGCAAAGCAAGAAGAAATCCAAGTGGAGATGGGGAATCGGTTAGAAAACCAGGAAGCATTTATGGAAAAAATCATGCGACAAATCGATTATTTTCGTTCGGTTCTTTTTGAGAGAACCAATTATTTAGCGGAGAAAATTGATGCAGGGTATACGACCTTTACGCAAATGCTTACCGGCAAAGCGCGGGCGGCAAAAGCAGAACAAGTAAAACATGAACCGAAATACCCTGAAATTGAATAATTTCCTGAACATCCGTGAAAATGCCAGCAACTCGTAATGGTTGCTGGCATTTCTTAATTAGACGAAACAGTGTAATCAGCCATGGCTTCTTGTTCTACACGATCTAAAAAGTCAGTTACTACCTTATCTCCTGCTTTTTTATTACCCAGTTTTAACATCGCACGTCCTACAAAGTTAATGCCCTTGTTTGAACCGGCATATGTGAATTTTGTTTGTGTCTCAGTCAATTGTTCTAATGTAAATAATAAGTTCATTTCAAAAGCACCAGCGAGACGGAATTGAATACGTTTGTGTTTTCGATCGTCCGTATTTTCAAATTCGATGATTTCCACCACGTACGTTTCTTTTCGTTTTCCTTCTTGGTACGTTTGCTCGTAAGTCGACCCCAAAGTACCTGGTTTCTTTTCAAGCCAGCGGTTTTCAACCACTTTTGGCATAATACGTTGCGCATTTTCTTCTTCAAACAACGTCCATACCACTTCGATTGGTGCATCAATCATTCGTTCTTCTTGCCATTTCATGTATCTGAATCCTCCTGTCCCAAGCGTATGAATACTTCTATTTCACGGATTTTTTGCTGCTTTTGTTGTACTTCTTCTTCAAGTCGTGTCTTTTTTTGTTCCAACAAACTCTCTAAATCTTTAAAGGATTCATTATCCATCACAATCTTCATTTCTTGAATGGTGCACTCGAAATTCCTCAGTTTTTGAAGCATTGCTGCAAGAAAAAACGAGCCATCATCGTAATACCGATAATGATTGTTAGGGTCAACGTATGCGGGTTCAAGTAGTTTTTCTTGTTCATAATAACGTAATGTCTCTTTACTAAGTCCAGTAAGTTCGCTAAATTCACTTATTTTATACATAGGATTCCTCCTCTCCTAAAGTTTAAAGGCTAGGGTGCACCACAGAGTCAAATGAATTATTCTTTTTCTTTCACGTATTGATAAACTTTCCCTTTGCTAAATTCACGATAACGTTCATTTAAAATCTCATCCATTAAGATAAATCCCCCACACGCCATTAAAGAAATGCTTAGAAGGTAAGGAATCCATCCACTAATATTCGTTACTGCATTCATGAAGCCATGAATTCCCTGAAAGAAAGCAATGGCAATTAATACATGCATGAGCCCAAATAATAATACACCAGAAAAAAACAGTAGAGCTGCAAACTGAGTAGATAATTTTTTCATAAATCCTCCTGTCATCGATGTGTTATAAGTTATTCGTTATTTTAAAGAGCAAACCCTTTATTAATGTGAATAAAATGTTTGACAATATACCTAAGGGGGTATAATATATGTTAGGTACACAAGTAATAAAGAGTTCGATAGACTGAGAAAATGTCTGTTCTATTCTTTTATTAAACCCAAGTGGGTAAACTATTGGAGGGTCTTTCATGTTAGCAGATAAAGTATTAGACGCAAAAGGACTAGCTTGTCCAATGCCGATTGTAAAAACAAAGAAAAGTATGACCGAAATGTCATCAGGTCAAGTGTTGGAAATTCATACGACTGATAAAGGTGCAGTAAATGATTTAACAGCTTGGGCAAAATCTGGTGGTCATGAGTTATTGAAACATGAAGAAGAAAATGGAGTATTAAAATTTTGGATACAAAAAAGATAATTTTTTTTGGTTTAAAAAATACCTAGCAGGGTATAAAGTGGTTGAACTAACATAAAATATTCTAAATAGAATGAAAACAATTTTAGGAGGAACTAAAAATGAAATCAATGTCACCAATGGAAGTAGAAAGTTTATTGAAAGAAGGAAAAAATCCTTCAATTATTGACGTACGTGAAGTTGGGGAAGTAGCAGAAGGGAAAATTCCTGGAGCAGTAAATATTCCTTTAGGTTTAATTGAATTTCGCATGAATGAATTAGATAAATCTCAAGAATACATCATGGTTTGTCGTTCAGGAGGAAGAAGCGGTCAAGCTTCACACTTCCTTGCAAGCCAAGGATATAACGTGATTAATATGGACGGTGGAATGCTTTCTTGGGAAGGCGAAACTGAGTAATAACAAAAACAGAATTTATGACCCAAACGGGTATATTAACTGGGGGTAAATATGGAAACAATTAAATCTGATGTTTCACTCGACGCTATAGGATTAGCATGTCCAATGCCGATTGTTAAAACAAAAAAAGCGATGACCAACCTTGAAGATGGTCAAGTATTAGAAATTTTAGCAACTGATCAAGGTTCACGAGCCGATTTGAAAGCTTGGGCTGACAGTATGGGTCATCAATATTTAGGCACAGTAGAAGCGGATAAAGTGTTAAAACATTATATTCGAAAATTGATTGGTGAAGAGGCAGCTCCTCGTCAGCACACACAAGTCATGAGTAATGCCGAGCTTGAAGCTATTTTATCAAATCAACCGAATGCCGTTGTTTTGGATGTTCGTGAAGCAGCAGAGTATGCTTTTAATCACATTCCAAACGCAATCTCTATTCCTTTAGGTGAATTAGAGGCGCGCATCGGTGAACTAAATAGTGAACAAGCTATTTATGTGGTGTGTAGAACAGGAAATCGTAGTGATTTCGCTGCTCAACAATTAACAAGACAAGGTTTTACAAAAGTAACGAATGTGGTTCCTGGCATGAGTGAATGGTCAGGAAATACAACGAGTCTTTAATGCAAAGCATACAAACAAATTATTAGGGGGAATTTTAAATGACTAAAAAAGTAGCAATTATCGCAAGTAATGGTGGATTATTCGACGCATATAAGGTTTTCAATATCGCAACGGCAGCAGCTGCTACCGATCAGGAAGTACAAATTTTCTTCACATTTGAAGGATTAAACTTAATTCACAATCAAGCATACCAACAATTACAAATGCCTGAAGGGAAAGAGCATTTTGCAGAAGGTTTCGCAAAAGCAAATGTGCCAGCTATTCCTGAACTAGTTGAAATGGCACAAGATTTAGGTGTTAAATTCATTGGTTGCCAAATGACTATGGATGTAATGGGTCTTGAAAAAGAAAACTTTATAGATGGTATTGAAGTAGGCGGAGCAGTCACATTTTTAGCATTCGCTAACGAAGCAGACGTTACATTAACGTTTTAATTAGCAAAACTTATAGTTTAGGCAGGAGGATAAAAAATTGGCTGTACATGCAAAGACTTCACAAGAAGTAGCGAAAAAAGTTTTTAACAAAGAAGCATTGTTCATTTTGGATGTGCGTAATCAAGACGCTTTTCAAGATTGGAAAATCGAAGGCGATCAATTTGAATATGTAAACGTGCCATACTTTGACCTTTTAGATGGTGTAGAGGAAATTCTTCCACAAATCCCTGCTGATCAAGAAGTTTTAGTGGTATGTGCAAAAGAAGGATCTTCGATTATGATTGCTGAAATGCTTTCAGATGAAGGTGTGGATGTTTCGTATCTTCAAGGTGGAATGAAATCTTGGAGTGAATATTTGGAACCCGTAAAAGTAGGAGACTTACAAGGTGGCGGCGAATTGTATCAATTTGTCCGCATCGGTAAAGGTTGTCTATCTTATATGGTGGTTTCAAATGGTGAAGCTGCCATAATTGATTCTACTCGCATGACGGATGTTTATATAGACTTCGCAATCAAGTTAGATGCGAAAATTACACATGTATTTGATACGCATTTACATGCTGACCATATCTCAGGTGGACGCACGATCGCTGAAACGACAAATGCAACATACTGGTTGCCTCCAAAAGATGCAACTGAAGTTGTATTTGAGTATAAGCCTCTTGAGGATGGAGAGACTGTTCAAATCGGTCAAACGACCATTTCTATTGATGCACTGTATTCTCCAGGCCATACAATTGGGTCGACTTCATTTGTCATCGACGGAACATATTTACTTTCAGGTGATATTTTATTCATCGATTCGATTGGACGTCCAGACCTTGCTGGTTTGGCAGAAGACTGGGTTGGTGACTTAAGAGAGAGTCTGTATAGTCGTTACAAAGAATTGTCATCTGAACTTATCGTTCTTCCAGCACATTTCATGGTGATTGAAGAGTTGAATGACAATGGAACAGTTGCTAAAAAACTAGGTACGTTATATGCAGAAAATCATGGTTTAAACATCGAGGATGAGCAAGTGTTTCGTGATATGGTTACACAAAACTTGCCACCTCAACCAAATGCTTATCAGGAAATTCGCCAAACCAATATGGGCATTATGACACCTGATGAAGAATACCAGCGCGAAATGGAAATTGGTCCAAATCGTTGTGCAGTAAGATAATGTGAAAAAGGGAACCTTAGTGTTCCCTTTTTCTAAAGGAGGATTTTCTATGGATTTAACATTTGTAGTTGTTATTTTTCTCATCGGATTTGTAGGATCCTATATATCAGGTATGTTAGGTATTGGTGGATCCATTATCAAATACCCTATGCTCTTATATATTCCACCATTGTTTGGCTTAGCTGCATTCAGTGCTCATGAAGTTTCTGGAATTAGTGCAGTACAAGTATTCTTTGCAACCATCGGTGGTGTTTGGGCTTACCGTAAGGGTGGCTATTTAAATAAATCATTAATCATCTATATGGGTGGAGCAATTTTAATTGGTAGCTTTATCGGGAGTTTTGGATCGCGCTTAATGAGTGAGGCAGGTATTAACTTAGTGTACGGAATATTAGCTGTGATTGCTGCGGTTATGATGTTTATTCCGAAAAAGAATATTGATGATATTCCTTTTGACCAAGTTACGTTTAATAAATGGATCGCTGCTTCATTGGCATTCATTGTAGGAATAGGGTCAGGTATAGTTGGAGCTGCAGGTGCTTTCTTGCTTGTACCTATCATGTTGGTGGTCCTTAAAATTCCAACGCGTATGACCATCGCTTCATCACTTGCGATTACGTTTATTTCATCCATTGGAGCGACCATTGGTAAATTAACAACCGGTCAAGTCGATTACTACCCAGCGGCTATAATGATTGTCGCTAGCTTAATCGCTGCTCCACTGGGCGCAATGGCTGGTAAGAAAATCAATACGAAAATCTTGCAAATCGTTCTAGCAGTCTTGATTGCGATTACGGCAATTAAAATCTGGATTGATATTCTATAATGATTAAAGTATTTGAGGATGAGGTCCAGTATGGTGTAGACAAATTGGATTTCAACAATACGTTCATTTGAATTTTTACGCAGACCACGTGTGTGCCAAAGAATATCTTTGTTTAGATTTAGTGAATTTAAAGGAGTGTCCCAAAAGTCATGTAAAGTGATTTTTGGGATACTCCTTTTCTTTATTTAACAGTGTAAAAATTGTGTGAAAAAGATGAATTTTAGAAAGTGAAAGCTGAATCCTTGAATACGGAACTCCAATCCTAGAATAGGCTAAGTGGAATCTTGAATATGCCAGTCGAATCCTCGAATAGCCTACGCTAAATGAAGAATATGTTTCTTCGGTACGAAAGCATCTTTATCCGATAATTTTCGTCTCAATAAGTAGTAATACTTTTAAGAGGAGGAACAACGGTGAAGAAGAAAGTTGTTTTAGCCGGTGGAACCGGATTTATTGGCCAATACTTCGAAAAGAAATATAAAGAACAGGGGTATGAAGTTTTCATTATTTCAAGGCAGCCCCAACATATCTCATGGAGTGACCAAAATAAGATTATTTCAGCACTCAATGGGGCGGAGCTAGTCATTAATCTAGCTGGGAAATCAGTGAATTGTCGTTACAATGAAAAGAACAAAAAGGAAATTATACATTCTCGAACTGAGACAACGGATACGATTGGCTTAGCGATCTTAGCTTGTGAACATCCGCCTGAACTTTGGGTCAACTCCAGTACAGCAACAATTTATCGTCATGCAGAGGATCGTCCGATGACGGAAACGAATGGAGAAATCGGTGAAGGATTTTCTGTGGACGTAGCGAAAGCGTGGGAACAATCTTTATTCGCGTTTCATTTGCCCCAAACACGAAAAGTGGCATTACGTATTGCCATTGTGTTAGGTGAGGATGGAGGGGTAATGGAACCTTATTTAAATTTAGTGCGATTTGGACTCGGAGGAGTGCAAGGTACGGGTACGCAAATGTTTAGTTGGATTCATATTGAAGATGTATACCAAATTGTTCAATTCATTCAGTCTAATAAAGAATTGAG
>JBFIXW010000116.1:0-6712 GCA_041605715.1 Paenisporosarcina sp. | reverse complement strand
TTCATCATGTGTAAAGGAGCATCGATATGTGTTCCTGTGTGAACGTCAATCTCAAGACGTGATTCCGTTACATGTGCATTCGTTACACGAGAAATCTTCGGTTGTTTTTCAGGCTTGTTTTTGTAAACTGGCATCCCTTCAAAAATAGGAGCCGTAATGTCATAAATTTTCATTGTATCCTCCTTCTTTTTTATCGATGCAAAATATTAAGCATCCACAGGTTTTAATATGTAATGTCAAAGTCACTTTACCTGTAAGTGTATCATGAACTAATGAACACACGTCTTAATACACATATGGCGATTACTTTAGTAGCCAACTCATCACTAGACTTAACATCGCAAGAAATAACTATCTCCAAACAAATCCGTTTTCTTCTAACAAATCATCTGCCGCTTTTGGACCCATTGTTCCTGCTGAGTAAGTGTGTAAAGGTAAGCTATTTTCTTCAAATGCTTCCAAAATCGGTTGCACCCATTTCCACGAAAGTTCCACTTCGTCCCAGTGCGCAAAGAAAGTAGAGTCTCCTTGTAAAGCATCCTCAATCAGCAATTCATAAGCTTCAGGCATTTCCTTTGTGTCCGCCGAGAATTCGACCGTAATCGGATCTACTTTGCCGTGATCGTTTTGATTATGACTATTTAGCTGCATCGTAATTCCTTCATAAGGACCGATATTAATAATCAGTAAATTTGGTTCAGCTTGTTGGTTCACTAACGGGTACAGCCTGTTAAAGTGATTATTAAACTCAATCACAATACGAGTCGATTTCTCCTTTAAGCGTTTTCCTGTTCGTAAATAAAACGGGACACCTATCCAAAAAGGATTATCAATCCATGCTCTTGTTGCGATAAACGTGTCATTAGTAGATGATTCAAGGATTCCAGGTTCATCTTTATAGCCAACTACCGGCACTTCATCAATTTCACCTTGCTCATATTGTCCTCGAATGACAGAGAGACTAACATCTTCTTTTGATAAAGAACGTAATGACCCCATTACATGTTTTTTCTCTGAACGAATATCGTTCGCACTAATACTTCTCGGCAAATTCATCGTCGTCATCATGAGCATTTGTAACATATGGTTTTGGAACATATCTCGAATAGCTCCAGCCTGATCATAATAGCCTGCACGATCCTCGACACCGACTGTTTCACTCGCCGTGATTTGGATATTCGCTATGTACTCACGATTCCAAATGGCATGAATAACAGGATTCAAAATTACAAGGGTCGCTAAGTTTTGAACCATCGATTTCCCTAAATAATGATCGATACGGTAAATCTCATCTTCTTTAAAGACTTTACTCAATTGGTCATTTAATCGTCGTGCAGAGACTAAATCGTGTCCAAAAGGTTTTTCAATGACTAAACGTCTCCATCCCATTGTCGAGCCTAAGCCACTTTGTTCGATGTTGTATGCAATTACCTCAAACAATGAAGGAGCAACCGATAAATAAAACATTCGATTTTGCGGGATATCTAGAAGTTCTTCTGTCTGTTGAATACCTGCTAATAAGCGTTGATATCCTTCCGGCTTTGTTACATCTAGCTGCATGTACTGCAGGGTTTTAGAGAACTCAAGTAGTTGTTGATCATCCACTTTTGTTGTCCGTGAATATAATTGAACAGCCTCCATCACATACGATTGAAACTCATTTTTTGATATTTCTTCTAATCCTGTTCCAAAAACAGAGAATGATCTAGGCATTTTTTTGTCTATAAATAAATGATATAGCGCAGGAAAGATTTTTCTTTTAGCTAAATCTCCACTAGCACCAAATAATACAAATGTCATTGAATCCATCTAAAGATCACATCCTTCCATTACACATTTAAATCTTAAGTAATAAGCAAATTGCTCATCATTAATGTCTGATATTCTGGCACACGAAAAAAACAGGGGGTTTATCCTGTTTTTTGGGTTTCCTTACTATTCATCATCATACCAGTGAAATCGTTTGCACAATCAAACGATTTCACTGATTTTATCTATTATTAAACACGAATACGAATTTCGCTTTCTTCATCAAAAAAGTGAGAACGTTCCATATTGATTGAAAGTTCAATCATTTCACCAGGATTCACAATTTCGCTTGAATCTATTCTTGCGATAAATTCTTGGCCTTCAATTGTGGAATAAATCATAATTTCAGCACCTGTTAATTCAGAAACTTCAACCAAAGTACGGATTTTATAGTGTTCATTTGTCACTTCATTTGTAATTTGTTCAGGGCGCACACCAAGAATTAGGTTTTTGCCTTCATATCCTTTTTCAACAAGTACTTTTGCTTGATGGTCAGGTATTTTAATGGATTGTTGACCTAAAACGAATTCTCCATTTACAAAACTACCTTTTAAGAAGTTCATAGATGGTGACCCAATAAATCCGCCAACAAATATGTTTTCAGGTAAGTCATAGACTTCTTTAGGTGTTCCAACTTGTTGAATAACACCATCTTTCATAATGACAATTCGTGACGCCATCGTCATTGCTTCCGTTTGGTCATGTGTCACATAAATCGTTGTTGTTTTAAGACGTCGATGTAACTTTGCAATTTCAGAACGCATTTGCACACGTAGTTTTGAGTCAAGGTTTGATAAAGGCTCATCCATTAGGAAGATTTTCGCATCACGTACAATCGCACGACCTAAAGCAACACGTTGACGTTGACCACCAGATAGAGCTTTTGGTTTACGATCTAAGTAAGGTTGTAACCCTAAGATTCCAGCTGCTTTTTGAACGCGCTCATCAATCTCTTCTTTCGAGAATTTCCGAAGCTTTAAGCCAAATGCCATATTATCGTATACCGTCATATGAGGATATAAGGCATAGTTTTGGAATACCATTGCAATGTCGCGTTCCTTTGGTGGTACATCATTCATTTTCTTCCCATCAATCAAGAAATCACCTTTTGATATTTCTTCAAGACCCGCAATCATGCGTAATGTTGTCGATTTACCGCACCCAGATGGCCCTACAAAAACGATAAACTCTTCATCGTTGATGGATAAGTTAAAATCCGAAACAGCTGTTACTTTGTTGTCGTAAACTTTTGATATATTTTCTAATACGATTTTTGCCATTTATCTCACATCCTCTATATTTTTCGAAGCGCTTTCATTTACATCATCTATTACAAGTAAGGCTGCACCAAGCATTCCTGCTTCATTTCTAAATTGAGCTTTCTTCACCGTAAGTGGTTTTAATAATAAAGGCTCCACAGCTTCTTCTAAATAATGCCACCATTCGTTTGCTGACTCCGAAACCCCACCACCAATGACCACACAATCCATGTCTAATACTGCTTGAAGTGAACTAATCACAATTGCTAAATCACTTGTGAATTTTTTTGTTAATGACAATGCTTCTACATGACCTGCATTTGCCATACCGAACAATTGATGAGGTGAGATCAGTTGTTGATTGTCATCTAAGATTTGACGTTCTTCGATTTGTCTTCTTAAAGCCGTTCCAGATACATACTGTTCACTACAACCTGGTCGTCCACAAGTACACACATGCCCATGTGGATATAAAATCAAATGTCCAACTTCGCCACCACCACCGTGAGCTCCATTCAAAATCTGACCGTCCAAGACAATTCCGCCGCCTAAACCAGTTCCAACTGTTAAACAAACCGTGCGCCTAAAGCCTTTTGCAGCACCCAATCTAGCTTCTGCAAGACCAGCGCAGTTTGCGTCATTGTTTACTTCAACGCGAAGACCCGTCGCTTTTTCCAACAATGATTTCACTTCAGTACCCTGCCAACCTGGTAAAGTTTCTGTTTCAAACGTGATGACGCCATTTTCAGCATCCACCATTCCACGTGTTCCAATACCAATTGCTTGAATCTGTGGATATTTCTCAATTAATTCTAGAACGTTTTCTTCTAGAAACGGATAAAGAGGGACTTGAGTAGGAACTACATGGTCCGCTACTACTTGGCCATCCGAATCGATAATTCCCATTCGAATTTTTGTCCCCCCAATGTCTACACCTAGGACTACCATTTACACTTACCCTCCAGTTAACTAAACTCTATAAAATATTGAATATATCCTTTAATCATACCTTATTTTAGGGATTCGTCCATCTATGATTTATCGCATTTTCCTATTCGTTAAGTGATAAGTAAAAAGCTACGGCTTCATATGGACGTAAACGAATCGAATTATTCCAAAAAAGATCTTTATAATTTTGAATCAATAATTCCCCATTTTCAAGATAAGGCAGAATGTCTTGATGTTCAAAAAGAATTTCTTGATCACTAAAATGACAGATGACCAGTAGTGATTCCTGATCAGTTTTACGTTCATACGCAAAAACATTCGGATGATCTCGATCAATTAATCTGAAATCACCTGTTGTAATCACATCCACATTTTTTCTAAATTGAATCAATTGTTGATAGTAGGCAAAAATTGAATCTTTCGATTGAGTGGCTTGTACGACATTAATCTCTGTGAAATTTGGGTTTGCCTCAATCCAAGGAATCCCTTCACTAAAGCCACCATTCTTTTCATTCGTCCATTGCATTGGTGTGCGGGCATTATCTCTCCCTTTTACATAAATGGACTCAAAAATTTTGTGTTCGTCGATTCCTTGCTCCATTTTTTCGCTATACATATTTAATGTTTCTAAATCTCGATATTGATCAATGGATTCAAACTTCACATTTGTCATACCAATTTCTTCTCCTTGGTAAATATAAGGAGTTCCTTGAAGCAGATGTAAGCAAGTCGCGAGCATTTTTGCTGACTCGACTCTGTATTCACCGTCGTTCCCAAATCGAGAGACAATTCGAGGCTGATCATGGTTATTCCAATACAAACTATTCCAGCCAGTTCCGTGTAAATTCGTTTGCCATTTTTCGAAGTTCTCTTTTAATTCCACCAAATGTAACGGTTTAAGATCCCACTTTTCAAACGGACCACTATCTAAACTCATATGCTCAAATGTAAATACCATATTCAACTCTTTATTCTCAGGGTTGGTATAGATTGACGCATCCTCTGGCGTTACCCCTGGCATTTCTCCGACGGTTAAAATATCATACTTGGATAACACTTCTTCATTCATTTCTTGCAAATAATCGTGAATTTTTGGTCCATTCATATAATAAGGGCTGCCGTCCCCAAAGCGTTGACCTTCATTCTGTGCGCCGTTTGGAAGATCCGGATGCTTGGAAATTAAATTAATAACGTCCATCCGGAAACCGTCAATTCCTTTGTCCAACCAAAACTTCATCATTTCATATACTTCGTGTCGCAGCGGTTCATGCTCCCAGTTTAAATCTGGTTGCTTTTTAGAGAATAAATGCAAGAATGATTCTTCGGTATTTTGATCATACTCCCAAGCGGAGCCACCGAAAAATGATCCCCAGTTATTTGGGGCTTGGCCACCTTCTCCTTTTTCCCACATATAATAGTTTCGATATGGACTTTCTTTCGAAGACTTGGACTCAACAAACCAGGCATGTTCATCTGACGTATGATTGACTACTAAATCCATAATAATTTTGAGTCCGCGTTCTTTTGCTTCAGCAAGAAGCTCATCAAAATCTGCCATCGTTCCAAATTCATTCATGATTTCAATGTAGTTCCGAATATCGTACCCATTATCATCGTTTGGTGAATCATAAATTGGGCTTAACCAAATCACGTCGATTCCTAATTCTTTTAAGTAATCTAGTTTCTGAATGATTCCTTGAATGTCCCCTATCCCATCTCCGTTACTATCGTAAAAGCTTCTAGGATAAATTTGATAGACTACACTTTTTTTCCACCACTCAATTTCGGATTGTTTTAATTCCAACTTGAGAGCCTCCATTCTTTTTCAATTTTATATAGGATGTCTTAAAATCATGTTCAGTTTTACTTTTATATTGTAACAAAAAATAGGCGAATTCATTTTGATTTTATTTGAATCACTTTCTGACATTCCATCAATTGGAATAGTCTTATACAATGGAAGTATAAAACAATTGGAGGCAACAACTCATGAGTGAATTCGACACAGTACAAGCCACAAAATCATTTCAATCCGTTGACACCTTAAAAAAGCAATTACATGCGATGGGAATAAAAGCTGGAGACTCTATAATGGTCCATTCTTCATTAAAACAAATCGGATGGCTACCAGGGGGAGCGAAAGCCGTAATAGATGCCTTGCTTGAAACGATAACGGAAGAAGGAACGATTGTCATGGCAGCTCAATCTGCAGAGAACTCGGAACCTTCATACTGGATGCTACCTCCTGTTCCTGCTGATTGGCATGAACCCATCCGCCAACATATGCCTGCCTATGACCCTCACCTCACGCCTTTACGTGGGATGGGTAAAATCGCGGAATGCTTCCATCGACATCCTAAAACCATTCGAAGCTACCATCCTGTTCATAGTTTCATGGCTTGGGGTAAACACGCAGAAGAATGGATGTTAGAGCACCCACTCGAAGACTCATTTGGTATGAGTTCCCCACTCGGGAAATTAGTAAATGAAGACGTAAAAATTCTTTTACTCGGTGTTGGATATGATTCGTGTACAGCTCTCCACTTATCCGAACATTTACTTGAAAATAAAACCTATACAAATCAAGCAGCCGCGATGATGGTTGACGGAGAACGTCAATGGATTGAGTTTCAATCTACAGATGGTGATTCAGATCGTTTCCCAGAAATAGGTGAAGCTTTTGAACAAGCACATCC
>JBFIXW010000115.1:0-6733 GCA_041605715.1 Paenisporosarcina sp. | reverse complement strand
TCCGCGAGATTGTTTGCGAGAGTGGGAGAAGGAACGGAATGGACGTTTCATATTCCGTGTCAACTTAGTAAGGGGGATCTAATGTATGAAGACAATACGTCTTGGAATAACGGATGATCATGAAATGGTTCGATTAGGGCTCGTTTCCTTCTTTTTAACTGAGCCTGGAATCGAAGTAGTAGGTGAAGCAAAAAGCGGAACTGAAGGCATTACGTTAGCTAAAGAACATTTGCCAGACGTTATGTTAATGGACTTACTCATGGAAAACGGAAATGGAATTGAAGCAACAAAAGAAATACTCGCATTCCATCCGACTTGTAAGATCTTGATTTTAACGAGTTATTACGATGAGGAACAAGTTTTCCCTGCACTAGAAGCGGGAGCTTTTAGTTATTTATTAAAAACGCTGCCCGCACAAAAGATTGCAGAAGCTGTGAGAGATGCGGTGAACGGTCAAGCGACCATTGCTCCTAAAGTTACGGACTTAATGATGAAGAAGTTAAGACCGAAAAATCGAATGCTTCATGACGATCTAACTGAACGTGAAATTGATGTTCTTAAATGTCTAGGTGACGGTTTAAGTAATCAAGAAATTGGTGAGAAATTATTTATCGGTGTGAAGACAGTAAAAACGCACGTCAGTAATATATTAGCAAAGCTTGAGTTAACAGACCGTACGCAAGCGGCCGTATACGCGAATCGCCATGGGATACTGCATTCATAAACAGAAATTGAATCTAAAAACAGGTAAAGAAAAATGTCGTATTTTTCACTATCTGTTTTTTATTTTGATTAACATTTACTTATAGACGAATCATGGTTGACTATTTATATCGGAAATAGGTGGTATTTAAAATAACCAATTTAATTTACTGGTACAAAAGTTTAAACAGGTAGGATAATAGAGTTACGATTAACGTCATTTTAACTTACAAAATAGTCTGGCATTTGACATTGGTATTTTTGCTCGCTATTTAAATAATAAAAGGATTTATATCGAATATATGGTAATATTATGAATAGATTAATTGAAATAGTTTTAACCTACAAGAATTGCAATATTAATAAACAATAATAGGAGATGATTACGTTGGTGTTACTTGGATACTTATTGCCCACAATACACCATTAGTAGGGTTAGTTGTAGGGTTTTTTATTCATATGTTTATTATGATTTTTGAAATACATAAGGAACTTGTAAAAAAGGATAAAAGAGATAAAGTTCAAATAGCGGTTGAAGAATATAAACGTGAGAGAGATTTAAAGCAAAAATAGAGGGATAGATTCTTAGAATGAAATGGTCAATCTAAATAAACTTATTCAACTAACGAGTGCGTTGATCCAAGAAGGGATTAACGCTTTTTTGTTGAACTTATATAACTAACGCAGCAGTTTAGTTAAAGAGGAATGTTTCAGGCCTAAAATTTAATGGGGGTATGAATTTGAGGAAAAGAAACGTATACGATATGGAGTGTATTGAAAATGGCTGTAGCAGCTTTAGTACTAGGTAGTATTGGTCTTTTTGGAATTATACCCATCATTGGATGGTTTTTTATTATCTTTAATGTATTAGCAATTATTTTTGGTCTGATTGGATTATCTAGTGAAAAAGTTAAAGGTATGGCAACCGCTGGTATAATAATGGGGGCTATTCCTATTTTGGCCAAAGTAGTTATTTGGTTATTAATTATTTTACCAGTAAGTGGATAATGATATAAAATCTAAGATGTAATGTTTAGGTTTTATTTAATAAGTAAGCAATGGATCAAAAAATGTGAATGTAAGGTTGAAAAGGGTAGTTCAACTCCCATGAAAATTAAAATTAAAAAAGAGCAAATTAAAGTAGACCCAGTAAACACTTTTTTAAAAAAGGCTGAGCCTTGTAAAATTTATTATTAAATTGATAGTGGTTCTGATCAAAAATCCTCCCCCTAGTAAAAAGTATAGGGTGATTGGCTAGTGCAACAACCTGAGTAGGATTAATCTCCCATGAGTGCTACCCATTGAGGGCGCGACATTCTGTGATATACCGTGGTTGTTGGAGTCAGACTAACGCTCGGGCTCTAGGCACCATAGTTCATCGACCTTCATCACCTAGCCGTAGTAATCTATACCCGTTCTTAAAACATTTTCATCCTCTGTGGTGCAGCGCAGGTATTGCGATGCATAGGTGGCTAACGCAGCAGTTTAGTTGTGCGAAATGTTCCTAGTTTAAATAGAGGATGGTTACATCTCTCTGGTAAATACTAGGCAATTCCTTATGGAATTGAAGGGTTATATCGAAGAATCAAATGAAGAGGTAACGCTCGGAAGGGTTCTCTCTTAATCGAGTAGCACTGGATTTAGTAAGAATGATCGTGTTATAAGCTCGGTGAAAAGGCGTGAGAAACTACCGTACCAGTTCGGCTGACGAAAGCCTACTCGATGGAGTGGTGTAGTTCATGATGCTTGAGATGAATGAATATGGTGAGAATGCGAATAAACCTACAATAAAAGGTAAAGCTGACGAACTTCTGAATGTACGGGTCTAGAACTGCGATACATTGAAATGTGTATGTCACCAAATTGTGAGGTTAGATGTGGATGAGTAAGACTAACTAATATGAAAATCCATGATACGTTACAGGCGTATGAATGCTAACAGGCTTACAGGAAGCACCTAAGTTCATTCTATAATAGATATAATTCAACGTTGTAAGCTGGTAACGTGGAGGGCTTACTCCCAACGAAACGTTGACAAGGAAAATAATTTTGATATTAGTAGTTGTTTAACTTGCCTTAATATCAGTGAAAGTGGTGGCACAGTACCGACGAAGCGTGTAATGAACGTGAAGGAATAGCCACTAGACTAATGAAGATATATTGAATCATGCAAGGCAAGTCTTTATCGGTTAATAAGGTTCTCGTAAGACTAATAGAGGTTCACCTTCCAATGGATGGCACCAACTTATTGAAACGGAAGAATTGAGACGCGGAAGTTCATTTGAAATTAATCGTGTTGATGATGAAATAGAATTGGATTAGTTGGAACGCCGTATGAAGTGAAAGTTTCATGTACGGTGTGAACAGGGGGAAAAGCCAGCGATAACTTCAAAGGCTTACCTATCTGTATGAAGAAGGAAATGACTTGAACTGAGAGGAATATGGTACTTAGGCTGTCTGAATTTCGATAAAGGAAGATAAAAATTATGGAAACTCAACTTTTGCTTGATAAAGTTAAAAACTTCCCAAACTGTATAGTTCATTCTCCTTCAGTCTATCCCGTTGTAGAAACAGGAAATCTTTTACCAAGCGATTTATATAATTTTTATAAATTATGTGGTGGAATTGAATTATTTATTGACTGTGATTATGGTATAACAATTGTTTCTCCGAAAGAATTTGTATTAGCAAACCCTGTAATTATCGGCGAAAAAGCTGAATATGATATTTCTTCAAATTGGTACATTATTGGTCGTGATAAGAATAATAATTATTTAACAATTGACCTTCACAAGTCACGTTTAGGTAGATGTTATGATAGTCATTGGGACATTCACGGAGTTGCTGGTAGTTGTCCAATAATTGCAAATTCCTTTATAGGTTTACTAGATAGTCTAATAATGAATAACGGTGAATATTGGTACTGGCTTCAAGATAATTTTAAGACATTGGGAGACGCCTATGATGATTAAAGTTAAAAGTTTGTTTACTATCGCTTGAGTTGATCCAAGAAGGATTAACGTTTTTTTGTTGAACTTATTTAACTAACGCAGCAGTTTAGTGCAACAAGAAGGGTACTAAATTGAGTAGATAGAATTAACTAGATAACTAAAAATAACCTATTAGAGAATTTATAGTAGGAAAGGAGAGGACTTTATTGTTAACATTTGTTATTCTTTTTGCTGGTATACTACCTACTGTTTTCTTATGGAATTTAACTCAATCCATTAAAAAAGATAATGCTCAAATTATTTCTTTATTAGATGATATAAAAGAGAAGTAATGTCTATCTTAAAACTTGATAAATAAACTGATTGAGTTGCGAATTTTTTTCACTAACGAGTGCTTTAGCAGAACAAACCTGTCACTTGAAAGTCTTTATTATTCTTCAACTAAAGGGGCAGAAAAAATTTAATAAAGCTATTTTGTATTAGTGACAGAACTAATGTCTTCCTAAATCTTAAAGACAACTACACAGTTCTCTTATGTTGACAAAACAAATAAATCAATAAATGACATCCATTTAACCCAGTAAAGCGTAAAAGAAAATTCTTCATTTTGTGTTTTGCCAGAAGAATCTTTATATGACACCTCAATCTCTTGAGTTATCTCATCTTTAAACCAGTCTTTTTTATTAGTAAAACCTATGAAATTAGATTTTATTTTTTTAGGGAATTTATAGATTCTTACGTATAAAAAATGACCATTTTCATCAATTTTGTTTGGATTATTACTAATATTTTTTACTTGTGGTTCATTATAAAGAGTTCGTTCAAGTTCATCTTTTTCATAGTTAAAAATGTAAGTACCAAAAAGTTCTATTTCTCTTCCTTTATAATAATTTTCAATACTTATACGTTCTGTATTTTCACCATTCTCAATCTCAATCGCAGAAAAAATATAGTCAAATCCCTTTAATTCGGGGATCTTTCTTAAATCATTCTCGACGACCTGCACACCGTGTTCAAAATTAATAACTTCATTATTTTTAAGAATGATTGCGGTTAAATTACTATAATCACCAATAACGTTGTTGATACGATAATAATCAGGATTTAAGCCCAATTCTTCATATTTACCCTCAAAATATTCCGGGTTTTCATCCTTTGATATAGCAAATTTATAAATTGAGAACTTTTCATCGATTTTTATATAACCAATGTAACAAGCAATTATACTTAAAAATAATCCAAGGGTTACATACAAAACCAATCTAAAATCCTTTTTTTATAATTCTTTTGAGTAGTCCTAACATAATTAAGCTCCTTTATTCCCTTATCTATGATTAGATTATATCCTATTTGTATTGTTAAAAAATTAATTCTTTACCAAATATATGTCAATGAAGAGGGGAAGACTGAAAATTCAGCTATAGTCAAAAGGAGCGAAGTTCTTTATGACGTTGCTCCTTCTAGGTTTAAAAGTACTTCTGATAATACTCTTTCCTCAACCTTCCACTTAATTGAGCATATATCCTTGTGGTTTCACTTTTCTCATGTCCCATAAGACTTTGTATTACTTCAATAGGAGCTCCATTATTCAACAAATGAGTTGCATAGCTGTGTCTAAGTTGATGTGGATGAATCTCTTTATTAATTTCAGCACGATTTGAGATTCGCTTGATGATGTATCGCATTTGGGCGACACTCATTTTATGTGGCTGCCTAGCTGTCACAAAGATGGCTGGATTATTGTCATAACGGCTTTCAATATAGCGTTTAAGCCATATATCGCAACGTGTATTAAAATAAACTTCTCTTTCCTTATCACCTTTACCCCTAACGATCGCGGATTGATTGGACCAATTAATCTGGTTCTTTTCTAACGCAACTATTTCTCCAATTCTACAACCGGTAGAAAACATGAATTCGAAAATCGCTTTCTCCATTGGGGAATGACAGGATTCACGAAGGTGTTCAATCTCCCTCTCGGTTAAATACTTGGGTATCCGTTTACCTACTTTGGGTTCTTTAATCTGGGCCGTTGGATTCTTACTCAGATAACCTTCTTCATGGGACCAACGAAAAAACGATTTCATAAAACGTATACGATGTGCAAGACTGGCTGGTTTTAAATGTTTACCCGATGTTGAAAGATATTCCTTCAATTGATTTGTATCCAGCGATTCCATTTCTACATCCTTAAAATAACCAATTAGTAGCAAAGACTGTAACTGGTATGCCTTCAATGTTTGCGGAGAAAAACCCTCTATTCGTTTATCAGCTTCAAACGAAGACCATGCTTTTGAAAGTAACAATTAGACTCCCCCTAAAAAGATAATATTAAAGGGATTATCTCCAACTTAATAGAATTATAGACATAATGAGTTTGTTACTAACGCAGCAGGTTAGTTCAAGAAGAGTTAGCTATTTACCAATGATATAGCTACTGAAAGGGATGAGGTATATGAATGAAATAACATTTGAAAGTGAAATACACTATTCCCAATTAGTAGTTTTTCAGTATGACCTAAATCACCCTTTTAATGATTGGAATGATACACACATTAACCAAGGTTTTTCGTGGAGAGCCGGTTCCGTATCTTTCGGAACTTTATCTAATGATGAGAAATGTAAAATAACGATTCGAGTTATAGGTAAGAAAGAAATTGATATCGAGGTTATAAGAGCAATCGTTGTACCTATTAATATCGATAAAGAAGGTATTGAGGTTGGATCGATAATGGAAACAACGGCTATTCATATAGAAAAAGGAATGTATGAATTACTTTTCAGTGTAAAACTTTTAGAAAATGGTTTAGGGCATTACTTTTTCGAATTCATAAGAAATGATAATCCTATACCTAGTATTATAAAAGCAGATAAAGAGTTGACTCTACCGTCTGTCTTATTGATGGAGGCTGAACCGGCAATTTAAAAGGTTCTTATTAAACTAACGCAGCAGGATAGTGGAACAAGCAGTAATTTTTATTGGTCAGAAGTCGTAAATGTGACAGGGTTATTTAATAGGGAGGATTTTAATGTTATCTGCAAATGAAAAGGACATTAAAAGATGTCAAAGTTTAGTAAAG
>JBFIXW010000114.1:0-6898 GCA_041605715.1 Paenisporosarcina sp. | reverse complement strand
CAAAATAAAAACAAGTAGAGAAAAACAACTTGTTTTCTCTACTTGTTTTTTGGAGACTATTTGAATGTTCCCTTTAGTCTATAATATTTATTTACTCGTTTTATTGAACTGGAGCAGGCGCAACGTTAACGATGCGTCCTTCAACTGTTGGTGCTACTTTATCTAATGTTTTAATATAGTCGATGAAGCTCGTGTAGTCCACAATTCCTGGTTCAGAAACACGACCTTCGTTGTAAGCATTTTTGAATACATCATAGCCATCGCCACCTTTAGCAGTAAACGTGTTTGTTGCTACGAAATATTTTGTTGCATCTTCTAGAGGAGCAAATGTGTCAGCTCCTGTTTTCACTTCCACTTTTGTTACACGACTACCTGCTTCTTTTGAGCTGTCGAATTCAAACTTCATACCAGCTACGTGTAAGAATGCTCCATTTTCTTTCGGAACCTGTGATACGGAATGCTCAAGAGCGGTTTTAATTTCTGCTCCTGTTAATTCTAGAATAGCTAATGCATTCCCGAAAGGCATAACTTTTAATACATCTCCAACTGTGATGTCACCCGGTTCTATTGAAGCACGAATACCTCCGCCATTTTGAAGAGCGATGACGGTTTTGCTATTTACTGCTTTTGCTTTTGCTAACATGCCGTCCGTCATTAAATTACCTAAATTGGTTTCACTGAAACGAACGCTTGACGCATTTTCAGTATCAGCTGCACGGCGACCATCTAATAGAACATCTGTCGAAACGCCTGTTGATTGTGTTTTCACTTTTTCAACTTCAGCTTTGAATGGTGCTAGGATTTTTTCTGCACCAGGATCAGCCGCATATGTTGTTGCTTCTCTTGCCGTATGATCTGTATTTAATAGTTCACCTCGGAAGGCAGATATGTCGCCCATCGGGTTAAATGTTACATCTAATGTTCCTAAGAACTTACCATACTCGTTAGCTTGTACAAGAATAGTTGGTGTATCATTTTCCATCGATACGAAAGGCTCAGATAATTTAGAATGTGTGTGACCACCGACAATAATATCGATACCTTCTACTAATCTCGCTAATTCTTTGTCATTGTCAAAGTTTATCGAATCATCATAGCCAATATGACTTATCGCGATGATTTTATCGACACCTAAATCTTCAAACGCTTTAACAGATGCTTTCGCAGAATCAATATAGTTTTTAAATTCTACTGATCCTACACTAGAAATACTTGGTGTTTCCTCAGTCGTTAGACCAAACACCCCTACTTCATGTCCATTTACATTTAAGATGACTCCGTTATATATACGACCATCTTTATAGTTAGAAGCATATGTTTTTGATTGTAGTCCAGCAAATAAAGGATCTTTACTAAAGTCCACATTTGAAGAAACTAATGGGAATTTCGCTTTTTTAATGAAATCTACTAATCCTTTATGCCCTTCAGCAGATGCACCTAAATCAAACTCGTGATTACCAAATGTCATCGCATCGTAGCCCATGTAGTTCATCATTTCAACATCTGCTTGTCCTTGGAAAGAGTTGAAATATAAGTCTCCAGCGAACACGTCTCCAGCGTCCAACAAGATGTTATTTTCATGTTTTGCACGTACTTCATTAATCGCAGTTGCACGGTAAACCGAACGATCCAAGTATCCATGCGTATCATTTGTATGCATGACCATTAAGTCCATGAATCCGAAATAATCTTTTGCACGGTCAAGGAATAACGCTAACTGACCACGTGTTACATTTGCATAGGCATCGAACGTATTGTCTTCCTTGCCATACGTAATGCCTGCTTTTACTAAAGCATCCACATACTTAGCAAACGTAGAGTTTACATCTGAGAATTCAGATTTTGTTACATTATCATTTATCGTAAGGTCTGCTGCATTTGCAAGTAGTTTAGCTGTTTGGTTACGAGTTAATGGAGCATCAGGGCTAAAAGTCGTTTTAGTTGTTCCATCCAAAATCCCGTATTGTACCAATGCATTCACTGCCCATTTTCCTCGAGCGTTTACGTCTGTAAATCCTGCATCTTTATAGTCTCCTGTTGGGTCTAGACCAAGAACGCGTGCAATCATTACAGCTGCATCTACACGTTTAACAGAACTATATGTACCAAATTCTGTTTCAGTCATTCCATCTGTAATGCCATTTGCAAGTAAGAAGTCTACTGCGTGGGTGTAATTTGAACTAACATCAGAAAATTGCACTTCATTTGCAGAAGCTGTTGGTACGAATGCTGCCGCTACTGCCGCTGCAGTAATACCGGTAGCAAGGAACTTTTTGTTCTTCAACATTTATTTTCCCCCTTGTTTAGAGATCATTCAGTTCTTTTGACCTCTTTCATCTATTACTTTATCAAACATTTAGGCTTTCGAAAAGATAGTTTACGAAATTTTTAGAATTTATTTGTAAACGCTTACTTAATTTGGTGCCAGGTACACAAAAAATCACGTTTGTTTGAACAAACGTGATTTTTTGCGTGAATGAAAATATTTAATCAAATAGATGATGACTAATGCTAAGAAAGCACCAAATGCGTCAAGACATACATCTTGAATACTAGGTGTTCTACCTCCAGTTAATGACTGGTGGTACTCATCAAGTGTAGCGATTATTACAGTGATAACAAAAGAAAGTATAAAACGCTTCGTAATGATGAATGCCCCAATAGCTAATGCTCCAAAAGAAACGATATGTGCCCCTTTTCGAATGAGAAATTCAATAAAGTGATAATAACCTCTTTCTTCTATTGAAATGGTTCTTCCCCAATATGGAATTTGCAAATTAGCCAAGATGTTTTTAAAAGGCTCTCCCGGTAACCATTGTTTCAAATTTGGAATGAGAGATTGTTGTTCATATGTTTGGCCTGATGAGTAAAATAATGCGATTAAAATTAACAAGAACCAAATGTATTTTTTCATACTGATTATCTTACCACGGAAAGGATGAGAGGTGCCAATTACTGACTAAACATGTCGATGCATACGTAGGATGCCAGGTACACAAACAATTGTGAAAATCGTGTTTCTTTAAACGTTCATGAATGTTTGAATGTAAGGTACTGATTATTTACTCGAAAACATGTGCACCCAATACAAACGTCCTTGTGCATTTTTCGCAATTCCCGCTCCAATATTTGTGTACGATTTGCTAAGAATATTCGCTTTATGACCAGGTGAGTTCATCCAAGCTTTGACTACTTCTTCAGGTGTTTGTTGACCATAGGCTATGTTTTCCCCGAAGCTTCGATATGAATAACCGAAGTGTATGGCCAAGTCCCATGGATCGCCGTAGGTTGGAGATTTATGTGCAAAATAATCGTTTTTATTCATATCTTCTGCTTTGATAGTTGCGATTTTTGATAATTGATCATCTATTGCTAAAGCTAATAGCCCCACTTTAGCTCTTTCTAAGTTTACAAGTCTTGTTGTTTGTTTTGCCGTTTCGCTATCAACAGAGTGTGAACTGTCGGTATAGTTTTTATTTATAGCATCATATTGAATGACACCTGTATTACGTTTTTGATCAAAAGCAATCGCACGATCTAAAAATACTGCCATTTGTGCTCGAGTCACATGCATTGTAGGTTTGTAATAAAGCGGAGAGTATCCAGTTGAAATTTCTACTTCCGCAAGTGTTGTGATAAATGGATGATCCCACCCAGCCGGTGAGACATCTTTAAAGGTAACTTCATGGTTGTTATCCACGATAATTTGGTAACCCTTAGTTAGTATTTTCGACATTTCCGCACGTGTTAATGGATTGTTTGGATTGAATTTTGATGCATTTGAGAAAATGCCCTTTTCGGTTAAAGCGGCAATTTCTTTATAAGCCCAGTGCGAAGGTGCCACGTCGGTAAAGGACGGTTTGAAGCTCGATGTTAAAGGAGCTTTAATGGATAGGGCTAAAATTTTAGCAGCTTGAGCACGCGTTACATGAGTTTCGGGTTTATAGGAATTGTCAGAGTATCCGTTAATGATATGAGCATTTGTCAGTTTCGTGATCGATTGGAATGCCCAATGTGAAGATGGTACATCTTTGAAGCCCGCCGCTAGCGTTTGTTGAGGTAGGAACATGACTAGGAAAAGTGTTGCTACTATTAACCATTTAAGGTGCTTCAAGGTTCCACTTCCTTTCTACGTTTCTCATATAATAGCAAAAAATGGATAGAATGAAATGAGGATTTTGTTGTGGGCTGATATGCCTGTTTAGCGAGAGAGTATTTTGTGCAATCGAGTAGAGGGAAAATAAAGTAGTTTTTATTTTCGCCCCTCTCACAACACCGTACGTACGGTTCACGTATACGGCGCTTCAATTTATATTACAGTGTGTACTTTTAGATAACGTTCTAAAGCAGAGGGGATTCCCCTCTGCTTTAGCCGTTTATTGGAGAGTGCCCTTTGGACCACTTTAGACAGTCCGATGTAGCGGTACCCTTTCCTGCAATAAGTTAAGCCTTTGGCTTCTTCTTCAGGAATTCCTAATAGAACTAAAGATTTGATTTGCTTTCGAGTCTTCTTCCATTGTTTCCAGATGATTACCCGAATCCTTGAGCGTAGTTTCTCGTCTATTCGAGTCATTGCTTTCTTCATCTTGGCGATTTTAAAGTAGTTGACCCAACCAACGATGACCTGTTTTAGCTTCATGATTCGGTAGTCCAATGAGATGCTCCAGTTTCGCTTTGTCAGCTGTCGAAGTTTCCTTTGAAACTTTTGAACTGAGACTGGATGCGGTTTCACTAGGTATCTCTTATTTTTAAAATCAAAGTAGTATCCGAATCCTAAGAACTTTAGTTCTTCAGGTCGAGAGATTCTGCTCTTTTCCGCGTTTACGATTAGCCCTAACTTATCTTCAATGAATCTGACGATGGTCTTCATCACTCGGTCCGCAGCTTTTTGGCTCTTCACGAAGATGAGTGCATCGTCCGCATATCTAACGAACCGCAGGTCCCTCTTCTCGAGTTCCTTGTCAAGTTCATTCAACATGATATTACTCAGTAGAGGGCTGAGGTTCCCTCCTTGCGGAGTCCCGATGCGAGTATCTTCATAGCTCCCTTTTATCATGACGCCACTGACCAAGTATTTTCTGATGAGCGAAATGACATCCCCATCGTCAATTGTGTTGGCGATTAGCCGCATGAGCTTATCATGATGCACAGTGTCAAAGAACCTCTCAAGATCGATGTCCACGATCCAATCATATTCGTCGTTCATATATTCCAGGCTTCTGATAATCGCCATCTCGCAACTTCTCTTGGGTCTGAAGCCATAACTGTACTCGCTGAACTGTTTCTCGAATATCGGACTGAGCACTTGGTGAATAGCCTGTTGGACCACCCGGTCCACTACTGTTGGTATTCCCAGTTGGCGCATCTTGCCGTTTTCTTTAGGGATTTCCACTCGTAAGGCAGCTTGTGGCTGGTACTTTCTAGTCCTGATGCTTTGGCGCAATTCATCCTTGTTCTCTTTCAGATACTCTTTCAGCTCATCAACGGTTATTCCATCTACTCCACTTGCACCTTTGTTTCGATAGACACGCAGATAGGCTTCGTTCATATTATGGTTACTCAAAATCTGTTCTAAAAGTTCCACACTCGTTTCTCCTTTCCTCTTGCGTAGTAAGCGATAGCTCCATTTGGGGTTGTCCTTTGAGATACGCTCATACTTTCACCCGTAACACATTCGGAGTTCATCCCTTACGCACTCGCGGTGTTGAAACACTATAAATTGTTCAGCCCTTCATAGATTATTTTCCACTACTATGGCTTCTGCTGACTTCTTGCGACAAACCTTTTTCGACTGCACATCGTGCATCCGCAAGACCTCCCAGGGTAAGACAACTATCTTTCCTCTTTTACTCGCCTGATTTACCCTATAAAGTTACGCACATCTTTTGGACTTTGACTTGTTTAGGAGCCTCATCCCTTTATAGAGCCTTCGTATCAGATTTCTGTTCGTCGAGCCAAGATTTTATTCCACGCTTCCTCCAGCCCTTACCTCACGGTAAGCACCTTGCGCTTCCTTAGTGGTTGGTCGATGTGTACCCCCACAGTGGACTTCCACCACCTAGATAGTTGCCATGCCTGGCACACTAAAAAAGAGGTCAGCTTAGGGCTGACCTCTTCTAACCTATTACAGTTCTTCTAATTTTTCTAATGAACGATAAAGCATGACAGCACTTTCAGCGCGTGTAGCATTTGCTTTTGGATCGAATTTGTTGCCTTCGCGTCCATTCACAATGCCAAGAGCTGCTGCTTGTTTTACTGTCTCTTTAGCGAATGAACCAATTGATGAATCATCTACGAATGATTTAGACGTATCTAAATTAACTAAAAGTTGTTCATCTTGGTATTTCACAGCGCGCACAATCATCGTAGCGATTTCCTCACGCGTAATTAATGCATCTGGTGTGAATGCTGTTTCAGATGAACCCTTCACAATGCCTGCTTCGTATGCCGCTTCAACTCCAGCGTTTGTGCCAGGAATCTGGCACGTATATAGAGTTTGTTTCGTGATCTGCCATTCTCCATTTCGCGGGTGGTGTTCTAGGATTGGACAGTGTGATTCTATATCTAGTTAGGGGGATTCAAGGATTCGAAAGGCCTATTCTCGATTTGAAAGGGGCTATTCTAGTATTCACGTTTTTCGCACAATTCGACGCGTGAAAGTGTGCCAGTGAGCTGGCACGAATATAGCTTTTGTGTGGTAAACTGCCATTCTCCATTTCGCGGGTCGTGTTCTAGGATTGGACAGTGTGATTCTATATCTAGTTAGGGGGATTCAAGGATTCGACTAGGGTATTCTAGATTTGGAAGGGGCAATTCTAGTATTCATGTTTTTCGCACAATTCGACGCGTTAAAGTGTGCCAGCCAGCTGGCACGAGTATAGCTTTTATGTGGTAAACT
>JBFIXW010000113.1:0-7061 GCA_041605715.1 Paenisporosarcina sp. | reverse complement strand
TATAGCTTAATCGATTATTTTCATTCCCTTACACATAAAGAAAAATTTGTTTTTGCAAAACTCTATGTGGAGTTTAGAAATAATTCTGATGAGAGGGTACATTTTGCCCCAATCGCTTTAATTAAAACAGATCAGGAAGAAGCCATATCATGGGAAAAAGATATTTATCTAGAAGATTTAAATGGCGAAATCGATGGTCAAACACGAAAATTTGGAAATATGGGTTTCATATTAAAGAATTCAGATATTGAGTCACTCACGATAACCACGAGTGATCTTTACAGTAGTACTGAAGAAAAATTAGAGGATGCAATCCATATGACGGTAAAATTTTAATGATAAAGCTATACGAAATCCCACTTTCACGGCATGAAGTGGGATTTTAAGTTTATTCAACTAGACTCTGATCCCTCCATTCTAATTCCATATCTAAGCACATACGTTTTTGAAAGGAGGGATTTTACCTGTACAATCGTGAAGCTGCTGTGCAATATGCAAACAAATGGTGGAATTCATACAATCCTGCCTATCCAGTCTTTGACGTTGATTGTACGAATTATGTTTCCCAATGTTTGAGAGCTGGTGGTGCGCCGATGAGAGGCTATCCCCATCGGGCACAAGGTTGGTGGGTTCAAGGTGGAACATGGAGTTTTAGTTGGTCCGTTTCTCATTCCCTGCGATGGTATTTAGATACCTCGACGAAAGGGTTACGGGCAAGAAAAGTGGGATCTGCAACCGAACTTCAATTAGGAGATGTCATATGTTATGACTTTGAAGGAGACGGGAAGTTTAATCACTCTACTATAGTAACTGGATTTGATGGAAATGAACCACGTGTAAACGCACACACTAACAATAGTATTAATCGAGACTGGCGCTATACAAACTCACTGGCATATGAGCCAGGTAAAACAACATATATCTTTTTCCATATATTAGATTCATTCACATAAGTAGCTCACCAATGAAACTTTGGTAGGTAGTAGATTTGACGAGTAAAAGACGAATTGTGACGAGTAAAGTTTCAAAGTTGACGAGTAAACGGATTCATATGCCCATACAGTTTTAAAAAAGGTTCAGCAAGTCATTTCTCATGACTAACTGAACCTTTTTAACTATTTATTTCACAGGGACATGCCACAATGCCGCGATCGTACCTTCTCCAGCGTGCACTGCAAGAACAGAGCTGATTTCTCCAATTCGAACTTCTAAGTCAGGAGTTTTTGCTTGAATTAAGTTTTTAATTTCTTCGGCTTGCTCAGCAACGTTACCGTGCATTAAATCAATCGATCGCGTGCCATCTTTTTCATAAGACTCAACCGCTTTATCAACAATATAATTCATTGCCTTCTTTTGAGAACGAACTTTATCTAACGCTTTTAATTCACCTTGTTCATTTAAATGAATGATTGGTTTTACTTGAAGTAAACTTCCAAGGAAGAATTGAACACCGCTCATGCGTCCACCTTTATACAATTGATTTAGATTGCCAATTAATATATAGTTTCTGAGGTTTTGGACTTCATTTCGTAACTGAGCTGCAATTTCATGTAACTCCATGCCGTTTTCTTGTAAGAGTAAACCGCGTTCAACAAGTTTTGTAATTCCCGAAGAGAGAGCTAAAGAGTCGACGACTTCCATTTGAACTTCAGCAATCTCAGCTCCAGATTTAGAAGAGCCAAGCGTTCCACTTAATTTTTCAGAAACGTGAACCGCAATAATTGCCTCATACGCTTCACTTATTTTTTCATATAATGTCGCAAATTCACCGGCAGCCGGTTGAGAAGTTTTAGGAAACTCTTCAGCATTGCGTATGCGATCATATAATTCAGTTGTTGTTAAATCAATTCCATCAGCATATTGCTCTTGTCCAAAGTGAATATTTAATGGTACTACAAATACATCAGGGTGGTTTGCTAGCACAGGACTAACATATGCGGTACTATCAACTACCCAGGCAATTGGTTTCTTTGTCATTATAAAACATCCTATCTATATGAAAGTATGAATATTGTAATTATTATAACATTAAAAGTATTTAATCAATCTAAACTCTTATTTTTCGGCCAAATAAAGTTATGCAAACGATACTATTTCCTTTCATCCAAAGACTGTCTAAAATCAAATCGATGTCTATACAAGATGAGACCAATGGCTATTACTAATGGCCACATATTAGTTACTTCTTGTGTCATGAAGACTGTTATAATATACGTAACATAACCAAAAAACATGCTTAAAGTGGCACTTTTTAAAAATGGAATAAATAAAACAAACCCTAAGATAAATGAACAGAATAATATTGGATGAATAGCAAGTCCAACGCCTATAAAAGTAGCGATGCCTTTACCACCTTTACCTTTTAACCAAAAAGGATATAAATGACCTGCAATCACGAGTAATCCGGATAGAGCAATTATCCATAAAGAATAATCAAAATAAAAACCAACGACAACAACAAGTGCTCCTTTCGTTGCATCCCCTAGAAATGTCAAAAAAAATGCTTTCTTTCCAATGACAGCTCCTGCGTTTCGTGCACCAAGATTTCCACTACGGTGTGTACGTAAATCGATCTTATTTCTCTTTCCGACCCACCATGCTGTCATAAAATTTCCAATGAGATAGCTTAAGATCCAATAGACAATCATATAGTACCCCCTGATTCGTCTTTCTTTCTATTATGAACGAAACCACTAAATTGGGAAATCAAAATAAATAGAGAGGAGGGTGTTTATGCATCCTATAATGAAACTTACATTCATAATTGTTCTCCTTCTTACAGGGTGCGCAACGCCAACTATACAAAATTCCGATGACATGATTGCTGTTAATGGGGAAATGGATTTAACCAATAGTCCATTGAATGAGGAAGAATTAGTCTTACTCAATGGAGAATGGACTTTTTACTGGGAACAGTTTTTAACAGAGTCTGAAATTGAAGAAAAGAATCGATTAAAAACGCCTCAACTTATTTACGTTCCGAGCGATTGGAAATCACTGACGAATGATCATAATGGGTATGCGACCTATTCATTAATACTTCAAATACCAGAAAATCGGTTAGGAAATGTTATGGGGATTTACATTCCTCATCAATATTCCTCGTACTCTTTAATAATTGATGGAGTTAAAGTTGCCTCTAATGGATTTGTTGGAACGTCAAGACAATCAAGTGAAGCTGCGTTTAAGAAAGAAGTTTCCTTTTTCACCCCTAAAGATACGGAAGTCCGTTTAATCATGCATATTGCTAATTTTGAACACCCAATCGGTGGCGTTAAAAACCCGATTTACTTTGGGACAGCTGATGCCGTGACTGCTTATTACACCGATTTAGTGGCTTCTACTTTATTTGTCATCGGTGGAATTTTAATTATGGGAATTTACCAATTTGGTATTTTTGCATTTAGAAGACAAGAAAGAGCCTTTCTGTATTTTGGTTTACTAAGTATTTTAGTAGCCTTACGAGCACTCTTTGTGGAGCCATTGTTTATTGCTGTATTGTTTCCGAATATATCCTGGATTTGGCAGCATCGATTCGAATTTCTCATCATGTATGGTGGGTATTTACTCTATTTATTCTTCCTACGTAATTTATATCCAAACGAAATGAAAAAATGGGTAATACAAGGTTCAGTTATAATCACGTCCATGTTAATCCTGCTCACTGTAGTGACAAATCCCGTTTTTTATCGAACTGCTTTTGACTACTTCTTGATAGTTGCAGCCATTACCATGATTTACACGCTCTATGTGTTAATTTTAGCGGTTAAAAGAAAAAGAAGAACAGCCGTACTTAACTTAACAGCTAGCGTATTTTTCTTTATTACTGTACTAAATGACGCATTCTTATCACTCGATTGGATTGAAGGTTCTAATATAGCGACGTACGGATTCTTTATTTATATTTTTGTGCAGTCATTAAATTTAAGTCGCAATTATGCACAGAAGTTCCAGGAATCTGAAAACTTAACAAGTGATCTCCTTCATTTAAATCAAACGTTAGATGAAAAAATCGAAAAAAGAACTCAAGAGCTTAGTAAAATTAATGCTCGTTTAAAAGAATTAACTTTACTTGATGGATTAACAGGTGTGAATAACAGAAGATTCTTTGATGAAAAAATGAAGGAACTTTCGATGGATGCTATTCAGAATGGATCACCGTTAACTCTATTGTTAATCGACTTAGATGAATTCAAAAAATATAATGATAGCTATGGACATGTCATGGGTGATGAGTTAATTAAAAAAGCTGCAACCATGTTCAAAGAAATAGTGGGCAATGATGGATTTGTTGCTCGGTATGGGGGTGAAGAATTTGGCATCATTCTTCCAAATATGATGGGAGAAGAAGGTCGACAAATGGCCGAGAAGATTTGTAGAGGAATGAGAAATGCAGAAGTTGAACATAAAAGCAGTTCAACTATCGGAGTCGCAACAATTAGTATTGGCGGTACTTCTTCAAGTGTCCATAAGTTTAAAAAGCCAAAGGATTGGCTTGAACAAGCAGACAGAGCACTTTATGCTTCTAAGATGAGCGGGAAAAACAAAGTGACGATGATGTGAAGATATATAGAAAAAGGCTGTGAGATGAATTTATAAAAATCGTCTCGCAGCCTTTTTAAATATCGTCTGATAATTCATTTCGAATAACTAAAAATGTATCAATATTACCTAAAAACAAGTCGATAAGAGTAGGGTCAAAGTGTTGGCCACGTTGTTCCTTTAAGTGATCAATAATATCTTGCAACGGCCATGCTTTTTTGTAGACGCGATCACTACCTAAAGCATCGAACACATCAGCAATGGCTGTGATTCGTCCAAAAATATGAATCTCTTTTCCAACTAACCCATTTGGATAGCCAGTTCCATTCCATTTCTCATGGTGTTCATGCGAAATAATTGCAGCCGTTTTTAATAAATCACGTTGTGAATGTTTAAACACATAATACCCAATTGACGTATGCGTCTTCATTAACTCAAACTCTTCGTCCGTTAATCTACCTGGCTTTAATAAAATATGATCAGGTATTGCTACTTTGCCGATATCATGCATTGGTGAAGCTAATTTTAGTAGTCTCGCTTGCTGTTCGGGCAATCCCGCTAACTTTGCTAGTTCATATGAGTATCTAGCGACCCGTCGAACATGATGACCAGTTTCCTTCGAACGACTTTCACCGATTTCACCCATCGTTTCAATCATTTCTTTTTGCGTCTCTATTAATTCATTTCGAAGGATGGATGATTCAAAGGACTTGCCAGAATACGAAGCTGCTAGAGTTAATACTTCGATATCTTTCTCTGAAAATGTTTGACTGGCGGTCAATTTATTTATAGCTTGAAAGGCACCGATGATTTCTCCTTCTGAATTACGAAAGGGAATACAAACGACAGACTTGGTTAAATAACCTGTGTTCCGGTCGATCGCATCATTAAATCGCTCATCCTGGTACGCATCTTCGACGATGACCGGTTCTCCAGTCATAAAGCTGTGGCCAACAAAGCCGCTATCTGCAGGAATAACAACCTTGTCAATGCCATGTGCTACAATGGTCCATAGCTGATGTTCGGCGGCGTGATAGAGCCAAACAGTACAGCGATCTGCAATGATTAGCCGTTTACCTAGGTCAGCTAAAATCATTAGTAACTTATCTAAATCATTTTCAGCAGTTATTTTTCCCATGTATTCAAAGATAACAGCAAGCATTTCTTCGGACTGTAGATCGTTTTGATCACTGAAGTTGGAGATAGGTTTATCGTTTGTCATCATGGAAAACCCTTTCCTGCTTAAAAGCGGTTCTTTTTTTCTTGCCGTTTAGTTGGTATGATAATATTACCATAGGATTATTGAATGACATAGTAAGGATTAGTGATTGGGAAAATAGTTCTTTAGCACTTAGGAGGATCTTTGATGACGGTGTTTAGTTATATGTTAATCGGCCATTTTATCGGCGATTACTTGTTTCAAACGAGTTGGATGGCAATGAATAAAACCAAAAAATGGATTCCACTATTGGTCCACTCTTTCTTATATACACTAATCGTAACCGCCGTAGTCTATTTGGATTATGGATTATTACCTTTAACTGCTATTATACTTATGATAGGTAGTCATATTATTTTAGACCGTCGAACATTCGTGCAGTGGTGGGTAAAGAATGTGATGAAAACAAATGGAAAAGATGCTGGCTGGTTAATCATAATGGCTGACCAAATCTTCCATCTCATTATTTTAGGTGTGATTGCACACATTTGGTTTTAACTTCAGCATTAAAAAGGAGAACATACAATTATGAATGAACAATCTTTATCAATAAGAGATGCGATATTACAAAGACGCTCAATTAAAAACTTTAATGGACAACCA
Source organism: Paenisporosarcina sp. (assembly GCA_041605715.1). Classification (GTDB taxonomy): domain Bacteria; phylum Bacillota; class Bacilli; order Bacillales_A; family Planococcaceae; genus Paenisporosarcina. Next base: position 697 of record JBFIXW010000113.1, on the reverse strand, counting down.
GTAGAGCGCGAAACACTAATATCCGTGTTGGATGATGCGAAATGGGCTCCAAATCATGGAAACCGAGAACCATGGCGCTTAGTTGTTGCTTGCGGAAAAGAACTCACTGAATTACATGAGCTTTTACGTGAATTCGGCGTACCTAAATGGAAAGAGCTTTCTGAAGAAGATTTAGTGAAAAACATGAAAAAATTCACCTCACCAGGTGGATATGCGTTTGTCATCGTACCTGAAGATGCTCGTCAAAAAGAACGTTTAGAGGATTATGCTGCAGCAAGCACATACATTCAAAATGCACAATTACTTGCTTGGGATCTAGGGATTGGTTCATGTTGGAAGACGCCTCCATTTATCGATGCACCAAAATTCCGTCAAGCAATGGGAGTGAAACCAGGAGAGCGTATCATAAGTATGCTTCAATTCGGTTACTTCGATGAAATGCCGAAAGCGAAACAACGTAAGGATTCGGAAGAATTCATCACTTTCTTTGGCGGCGCAACTGAATAAAATACGAAATCCCGAATCCTGCATACGATATGCGGATTCGGGATTTTTTTATTTCACTAATTCATTTGAGTTGAATTTCGATAGTTCATAATAGTAGTCGCCAATAACGCGCAAACCTTGATCGAAGTTTTCTAAATGGAAGTGTTCATTAGGTGCATGAAAATTTTCTGATGCTAAACCGAAGCCCATT
>JBFIXW010000112.1:0-7086 GCA_041605715.1 Paenisporosarcina sp. | reverse complement strand
ATCAAAATTACCATGGCGATGAAATTAACGTTACGTTGGAAGAAGAATTTTGAGTAGAAATTGATTCCCATGTGAAGTTGTGGTGTGGATGTATTCTCTATTTCGAGCGGTGTATTCAAGAGTTTAGAGGGACATTCTAGAATCAGCAGCTCGAATCAAGAATTCAACCTACCCAGTCTAAATTTCACGTTTTACACACAATTTAACGTTCTAGAATTTTACCAGTTAACGATCCAACTGACACGTTTACTGTCTATGATTCTGACGTAATAGTATTAATTCAATTCAATAAAAAGAGGCTCCTATTCAGTTAGTTTTAACTAATTGAACAGGAGCCTCTTTTTAATTAGTTCTTCATTCGAGGATCTAGTGCATCACGCATACCGTCACCCATTAAGTTGAAACCTAAAACGGTTAACATAATCGCAAATCCAGGGAAGAACATCGTCCATGGAGCATTGATGAAATTGACACGAGCATCCGCTAACATTTTACCCCATTCTGGTGTAGGAGCCTGAGCACCCAACCCTAGGAATCCAAGAGCAGCAGCTTCGATAATAGCTGTTGCAATCGCTAAAGTTCCTTGTACAATAACGGGCGCCATGGAATTTGGTAAAATATGAGAAAATAAAATACGAGCATCTCTCATACCAATCGCTTTTGCCGAGGTAATATATTCTTCCTCTTTGATACTCAGAACTTTCGATCGAATTAATCGACCAAAGTTTGGAACGTTGATAATCGCAATCGCGATTAATGCATTCTGTAAAGAAGGTCCTAAAACTGAAACGACTGCGATTGCTAATAAAATACTTGGAAACGCAAGCATGATATCAAAGATACGCGAAATGATCATGTCGACCCATTTCCCATAATAACCAGCAACAATTCCTAAAATACTACCTACAATAACAGACCCAACTACTGAGAAGAACCCTACCCATAAGGAGATTCGAGCACCTAGGACTACACGAGAGAATATATCTCGTCCAAAATCATCTGTGCCGAACCAGTATTTTGATGAAGGCGATTGTAATCGGTCGCCAAGTAATTGATCATTTATTCCTTGTGGAGCAACTAAAGGTCCAATGAAAGCCAAAATGACAAAGAAGATGACAATCCCTGCGCCAACAATAGCGACTTTACTTTTTTTGAAACTTCGCCATGCTTCACGCCACGGACCTGCCACTTTATCTGCTTGTGGTGCTACTTGTTGTGTGTTTGGGGCTTGGTTGGCCATGTCGAGATGCCTCCTTCTTAATCATACTTAATACGTGGATCTATCAGGCTATATAGAATATCAATGAGTAAATTAATCATTACAAATATGAAAGCAACAACTAAAATACCAGATTGAATAACAGGATAGTCACGGAAATTAATAGCTTCATAGATGTAACGACCAATACCAGGCCAAGCAAAGATGGATTCTGTTAATATAGCTCCACCTAATAATAGGCCCATTTGTAGTCCGATAATGGTTAGAACAGGAATAATCGCATTTTTCAATGCATGTTTGTATACAACCCAAAACATTTTTTGCCCTTTAGCACGGGCTGTACGTACATAATCAGAGCGCATAACTTCTAACATACTAGAACGTGTCATACGTGCAATGATTGCCATAGGAATTGTTGCTAGTGCTAAACCTGGCATAATTAAATGCTTTAATACAACACTTAATTGATCAAATCGACCTTGTAAAATAGTGTCTAATACGTATAAATTCGTTATGGGATCAATCGGACTCCTTACTTCTTCTCGACCTGAAGTCGGAAGAATTCCAAGTTCGATACCAAATACGTACTGCATCATTAGGCCAAGCCAGAAAATAGGCATGGACACCCCAACTAATGCAAGAATCATAGCCGTGTAGTCAAACCAAGAGTTTTGGAACCAGGCGGAGATAATACCTGCATTTACACCGATAACAACAGCAATAACTATTGCAAATAAAGATAATTCAAATGTTGCTGCTAGATATGGCCAAATTTCTTCTTGTACTGGCGTTGATGTTCTTAACGATTCCCCTAAGTCCCCTTTTAAAAGGTTTCCAAGATAATCGAAATATTGGACATACCATGGATTATCCAATCCGAGCTTTGCTCGTAATGCTTCGATCGCATCTTTCGTCGCTTGTTGCCCTAAAATTACTTGAGCTGGATCCCCTGGGATCGCACGAATAATCATGAAAACGACAAATGTCATGCCCAGCAAAACTGGGATTAATTGTAATAGTCTTCTACCGATATAGTGAAGCATTGTCTTCACCTCTCCATCTGATGCATTATGTTTTATGTTTTATGTTATGTATAAAAAATAGGGAGAAATCACGAAGACTTCTCCCCATTAATCAATTGATTATTTGAAGTCTACTTCGCCTAACTTATCAGATCCTGTTGGATGTGGTAAGAAGTTTACCAATTCTGCTTTACCAGCAAGAAGTGGCGTTGAGTGAGCAAGTGGTACCCAAGGAGCATCAGCAAAGATGATTTCTTGAGCTTGAGCATATAGCTCATTACGCTTGTCTTCATCAACTTCAGATTGAGCTTCAATTAGGATGTCATGTAACTCGTCGTTGCTATAGTAAGCGTAGTTATTGCTTCCGATATTGTCTTGATCAAGTAATACATATAAGAAGTTATCTGCATCACCATTGTCACCTGTCCAACCTAACATAAATGCATCAGCTTCTCCGTTACGAGCTTTTTCAAGGTAAGTAGCCCATTCGAATGAAACGATTTCTGCATTGATACCAACTTCAGAAAGATTTTTTTGAATAACTTCAGCTACTTTTTGACCATCTGGCATATATGGACGTGGTACAGGCATAGCCCATAGTTCCATATCGAATCCATCAGCAAGGCCAGCTGCAGCTAATAATTCTTTTGCTTTAGCAGGATCATAATCGTAACCAGCGATATCATCATTATATCCACTAATAACTGGTGGCATTGGGTTTTTAGCTACTTCTGCACGACCTTCGAAGAAAGCATCAACAATAGCTTGTTTGTCAATTGCATGGTTGATTGCTTGACGAACTTCTACTTTATCAAACGGTGGGCGTGTATTTGTTAAACCTAGGTAACCAACGTTCATAGATGGACGTTCAAATAATTGCAATTTATCATTTCCTTCAACACTAGCACCATCAGCAGGGTTAACACCGTCTGCTAAGTCGATTTCACCAGCGTTTAATGCATTTAAACGAGCAGAGTTATCTGGAATCGCACGGAACACTACGCGATCAAGTTTAGGAAGATCTTTTACCCAATAATCTTCGTATTTTTCGATTGTAATTGAATCATTGCGCTTCCATGAAACAAATTTAAATGGACCAGTACCCACTGGATTGTCACCAAATTTGTCTCCTGATTCTTCAATTGCAGCAGGGCTAGCAATACCGAATGGGCTCATTGCTAAGTTTTTCAAGAATGGAGCTTGTGGACGCTTCAATTTGAATACGACCGTGTAATCGCCATCTGCAGTAACAGACTCAATTACATGTCCTTCATCTTCTTTATATCCACCAAACATTGATGAATAGTAGTAGAAGTCTTCGCCAGAGCCGTTAGCCCAGCGATCAAAGTTCGCTACTACTGCTTCAGCATTGAAGTCAGTACCATCATGGAACTTAACGCCTTCTTCTAATTCAAACGTATAAGTTAAACCATCTTCAGATGCATCCCATTCTTTAGCAAGACCAGGATTGATAGTAGTATCTTGAGCACCGAAGTTTACAAGTGTTTCAAAAAGATTTTGAGTAACTTTGAATGACTCTCCATCAGTTACTGCAGCAGGATCTAGTGATACTGAATCTCCGCCACGACCAAATACTAAAATTTTTGGATCAGACTTATCTCCGCTGTCTCCGCTATCTCCGCCGTCAGATGAACATGCAGCAAGAACCGTCGACAAAACTAACATTACTAATAGTGCAAGTAACCACGATTTATTCTTTCTCAAAATGACCCCTCCAAATTTTATATTTATCAATGTTGCACATTTTCACCGTAAAGATGACATGCAACAGAATGACCTGGTTCAACTTCTTGAAGCTTTGGAACCACTTGCGTACATACATCCATTTTAAATGGACAACGCGTGTGGAAAGTACACCCCGATGGTGGATTAGAAGGGCTTGGAATATCTCCCTTAATTAACATCTGTTCTCTTTGGAAATTAGGATCTGGAACTGGAACAGCAGACAGAAGAGCCTGTGTATAAGGGTGAAGAGGCTTTTCATATAGCATCTCACTTTCAGCTAACTCGACCATTTTGCCAAGATACATAACCCCTACTCGATCACTTATGTGCCGAACAACTCCTAAATCATGAGCAATAAAGATATAAGTTAATTTCAACTCTTTTTGTAAATCCTGCATTAAGTTCAGGACTTGTGCCTGTATGGATACATCTAGTGCAGATACAGGTTCATCTGCAATGATCAACTTTGGATTTGTCATAAGTGCTCGAGCAATCCCGATTCTTTGACGCTGTCCTCCACTAAATTGATGGGGATAACGCTTGGCATGGTAGCTACTTAAGCCAACAATTTCAAGAAATTCATGTACTTTCTTTTTACGAGACTTTGAATCTCCTATTCCATGAACAATGAGTGGTTCTTCTAATATTTTCTCAATTGTGTGTCGAGGATTTAAAGAAGCATAAGGATCTTGAAACACCATTTGAATCTCCCGGCGCGCTTTACGCATGTCGTCATTCGAAATACTTGTAAGTTCTTTTCCATTAAAGATAACCTTACCTTCAGAAGGTTCGAGCAAACGCATAAGCATTCTTCCTGTTGTGGACTTACCACAACCAGACTCTCCAACAATTCCTAAAGTTTCACCTTCGTTTACATAGAAGGATACGTCGTCAACTGCTTTAACATGACCAGAAACACGACTTAGAATTCCTTTTCGTATAGGAAAATATTTTTTTAGTCCTTCAACTCTCAATAAGGGTTCTGTCATTTGACACTACCTCCTGATCTTCGTATAAGAAGCATCTTGTTTTGTGAACAGGAGAAGTTTGATACAAGTTAGGATCTTCAGTCAAACACTTGTCAAAAGCAAATTCACATCTCGCTGCGAATCGGCATCCTGTTTTAATCGTTCCCGGTTTTGGTACGTTTCCAGGAATCGAATATAATCGCTGTTTCTTATAACGCATATCTGGTACTGATTGCAGCAACCCTTTTGTATAAGGGTGTTGCGGATCTTTGAAAATCACTTGTACTGGTCCTTCTTCTACAACTCTACCTGCATACATTACGATGACCCGTTCACACGTTTCTGCGACTACACCTAAATCATGCGTTATTAATAATACAGCTGTATTTAATCGTTCATTTAGTTCCTTCATAAGTTTTAATATTTGAGCTTGAATGGTTACGTCAAGTGCAGTGGTTGGTTCATCTGCGATCAATACTTTCGGATCACACACTAGCGCCATTGCAATCATGACCCTTTGTCTCATACCACCTGATAATTGATGAGGATATTCTTTTAAAAGTTCTTCAGCTCGTGGAAGTCCAACTAACGTTAACATTTCAGTCGCTCGTTGTTTTGCTTGTTTTTTTGACCAATCTTTTTTATGTATTAATATTGCTTCCATTAATTGATTTCCAATTGTGAAAAGTGGATTTAAGGAAGTCATTGGCTCTTGGAAAATCATAGCCACATCATTACCTCGAATTTTACGCATATCACGATCACTCATTTTTGTTAAATCACGATCGTTGAAAAGAATTTCTCCACCTGTAATTTTCCCCGGTGGGCTTGGCACAAGGCCCATAATTGAAAGGGATGTTACACTTTTCCCACAACCAGATTCACCAACAATCCCCAGCACTTCACCTTCATGCACATTGAAATCAATATTGTCTACAGCAGGTATTATACCGTCATCTGTGAAAAAGGATGTTTGTAAACCCTTTACTTGAAGTATCGCTTTACGCTCACTCATGATGTTCCTCCTTTTACACAGCTTTTTAGATTTTCAGAAAATTTGATATGTTCTTTATTATACAAACTAGAATAATAATTGCAATAGTTTTTTATTTTCTGTGAATAATAAAGTCCATTAAAAAGACCTACCAAATTGGCAGGTCGATTGTTTTTTTAACTATCTAATTGTTGAACTTGGAATAGGTTAAAATAGATTCCTTTTGCTTCCATCAATTGCTCATGAGTACCTTGCTCTTTTAATTCACCATGATCAATAACAAATATTTGATTTGCATGAGTTATAGTTGATAATCGATGGGCGACGACAATAGTCGTTCTATTATGTGCTAATTGCTCCAATGAGTCTTGTATCAAAGACTCACTTTCTAAATCGAGCGCTGATGTCGCTTCATCTAAAACTAAAATTGGAGGGTTTTTTAGGAATACACGAGCAATAGCTACCCTTTGTTTTTGTCCGCCGGAAAGCTTAACTCCACGTTCGCCTACCTTTGTATCATACCCCTGTGGAAGAGACAAAATAAACTCATGTGCATTAGCTGCTTTTGCAGCGTCAATGACTTCTTCATCCGAAGCATTTGGATTACCCATTAGGATATTTGACTTAACAGAATCACTAAACAATATGCTATCTTGCAATACTATTCCAATCTGTTCACGAAGGGATTCAATTCGAACATCTTGGATATCTTTTCCATCTATTTTGATAGACCCATTCGTCGCATCATAAAAGCGAGGAATCATACTAATGATGGTCGACTTCCCACCCCCACTCATCCCAACAAACGCTGCAGTCTCACCTGGATTTACTGTAAAGTTAATATTGTTTAAAACTAATTCATTTTCTTCTTCATACCTAAAAGAGACTTGATCGAAACGAAGTTCTCCTTGAATAGCTGGCAAATCCTTCGCATTTTCACGATCTGTAATTTCGTATTTTTCATCCAATAATTCAAAAACACGATCCATCGATGCATATGCTTGAGTTAATGTAGTTGATGAGTTTACTAAACGTCTTAACGGGTTATATAGTCGTTCGATATAAGCAATGAAAGCCACCATTGTTCCCACAGTTAAATTACCTAAAATAACTTGATAACCTGCATAGGCAATAACT
>JBFIXW010000111.1:0-7100 GCA_041605715.1 Paenisporosarcina sp. | reverse complement strand
ACTTCTTCCATAGAGGCAAGCTGTTCTTCAGAAGCTGATGCCACCGATGTAGAACTATCTGATGTTTGTGTTGAGATGGTGGACATGTCGTTTGCTTGTGAGGTCACAGCTGTAACCTTCATCATGATTTCATTCGTAATAGATGATATGTTGACCACTTGTTCTTTCACATCTGCTACTGAAGATAAAATATCATTAAATGTTGATTCTGTATGATGTGTAATTTCTAGTCCTGTACGAACTCGATCTTTTACATCGGTAATCGATGCGACCGTTGTTACTGTATCTTTTTCAATTTCATTAGTAATGTCAGAGATGTCAGATACGGCTACTCTAGTTTGTTCAGATAACTTTCTAACTTCTCCCGCAACAACTGCAAACCCTTTACCTGCTTCTCCTGCACGAGCAGCTTCAATCGCTGCATTTAAAGCTAATAAATTCGTTTGTTCTGCTATATCAGTGATTAATTTTAGGACATTACCAATCTCTTTTGAACGATTATTTAAAATGACAAGAGCACGATCAGTGTCTTCTACTGATTCATTGATTAAGTTCATTTGAGACACAGTTTGCTGAACAAATTCTGTCCCTTGTTTCGTTTTTTCATTCGTAGTTACTGTCACATTCATTGCTAACAGAGCTTTTTCTGCAATTTGAGCTACTCCCTTAGAACTTTCTTCTGCTAATCTTGAAGATTCGTTAGACATGCTCGTTTGCTTTTCAGCCCCATCAGAAACCTGTTGAATAGCCGCAGAGATTAGCTCAGAACCTTTCATGGTTTCATCAGCACTAGCCATTAGCTCTTCAGCTGAAGCAGCAACTTGACTTGAACTTTCTGATACGTGAGAAATTACTTCACGAAGGTTGACTGTCATTACATCAAATGCTTTTTGAAGGGACGCAATTTCATCTCGCGTATTCACTTTAATTGGTTGTACGGTTAAATTTCCTTCAGCGATTTCTTCAGCATTCTTTGTAATTCTACTAATAGGTCTAACAATTCGATTTGTTAAAATGATAGTCAACAATATACTGCCGACTAAAAGAATAAGTACAGCCACAATTGAAAACGTAACGATGCCATCAATTTTCGCTTGAAGTCCTTCTTGCATTCTTTGATACTGTAAATTAATACTATCTTTCAGTTTAATTACATCATTAATTAGACCTTTTGTACGCAATGACTGTCGCTTAATCTCTGGTTGGTTTTGATCTTCAACTGCGCTAGAAGCTACTTGTAATACATCCTCATACTTTAGCGAAATTTTTTCAGCTAACTTTAGTTGATCTATTTCCTGTAATTCCAACGCTAGTGTATCGTAAATTAGTTTTGTCTTTTCTAAATCCATCTCTATATCGTTTCTATTTCCCTCGGAAATATTTAATGAATAAGCATTCAATGATTTTTGCAAACTTTTGGATGAACTGTTTAACTCTTCAACTTGAACAAGCATTTTCACGATTTCTTCCGTTGAAGATTTCAGTGATTTTAATTGGACAATGTTATAGCCTATTATTCCAGTTGACAAAAGTAATGGAATAATCGAAATTAGTAATATTTTTTGCTTCAGTTTCATTCATTTCATCTCTTTTCTTACTTTAATATTGTAACTGATTCATTTATGATGGCTTCTTTCGAATCTTCCAACATTTTCATCTCACTTGATGAAAAGTCGATTACACGAATTGGTGCAATATCTACACCATTTTCTTTCAATCCCAATACCTCTTCTTTTTTTGGAAGCTCACCCTTCTCCGTTAAATTTTTCACGGCATTAAAGATGGCAACATCTACTTTTTTCAGCATGGAAGAAACCACTGCTTTTTCAGCTAAATAAAATTGATCGCTATCAACTCCAAAAGAATAGATGGAAGATTTCTGTGCTTCTTGAATAACACCTACACCTGTAAACCCTGCTGCAGGATAGATATAATCTGCGTTTTGGCTTATCATTTCTTTTGCAATGGTGGCACCAAGTTTATCGTCACCAAAGTTTTCAGCATATGTTGATATGATGGTCGCATCTTTATTAACTGACCTAACACCTTCGATAAAACCTGTTTCAAACTTCTGTATTAGTGGAACCTTAGCTCCGCCAACAAATCCAACGACATTACTTTCCGTCTTCATGCCTGCAATAGCTCCAATTAGATAGGACGCTTCCTCTTCTTTAAAAGTAACATTGAAAACATTCGGTAATTCTGATATTGCATCTATTAACAAAAATGTACTATTTGGATATTTAGAAGCTATTTCCTCTACGGGTTCTTGCATAGAGAATCCCAATCCAATAATTAAATCATTCTCTTGTTGGACTAGTTCTTCAAGTCCAGCTTCGTAAGTTTTAGTATCTTTTATTTCAAGATAATCAAATTCAATGTTTAACTCATCACGAGCTTTTTCTAGACCAGCAAACCCTAAATCCGAGAAAGATTGATCGCCTAATCCAGCATCTGAGAGCATAATTCCAACTTGTAATTTCTCATTATCTAACTCTGACTCATTTGTTTTTAAATTTGAACAAGCAGAAAGAGTTACTAATAGAATTAAAACGCCAAGGTATTTTTTCATAAAATCAGTCCTAACCATAATTTTTGTTTCACTTATACATTAACGGTTACATTCCTAATTTATTAATATACATACTGATATTCAAAATAGTAAGTTTTTCATATTTTGAGGAGAGTGATTTCCATCTAGAATAGATTCTTTTCTTGTGATATCTTTATAAGGTTCCCTAGTACAAGGAGGAATTGAACTGAAACTTGAAATTGTCTCATTATATTTAACCTACTTTTCGATACTAACCGTCATAATTTACGCATTTTATTTAAATAAAAAATCTTCCAAAGCGTTTACTCCCAATAAGGTGGAAGAGTTTAATGAACGTTTGCTTCAAACATTTTTGATGACACATGGGGGAAACCATATTTCTCACCTTATTTTTTTAAAAGACAAACAGCTCTTCTGGTCAAGTGACAGAAAAGTGCTGATTGCTTATAAAATAAATTTTCATCGAGCGATTGTTTTAGGAGATCCAATTGGAGAAAGTTCATCATTCCAAGAAGCAATCAATGAATTTTATCAGGATTGTAAAATCAAAGGTTTGAAGCCTATTTTCTATCAAATAAGTCCTTCACATATGCATCTTTACCAAGAGACTGGCTATCGTTTAATGAAACTTGGTGAAGAAGGAAAGGTTACCCTCCCTACTTATACGCTTGAAGGCAAACAAGGTGCGAAATTAAGAACAACATCCAATAAATTTTCTCGACTCGGATATACATTTCGTGTTGCAACGCCTCCCTATTCAGATGAGTTTCTTGAAGATCTTTCAGTCGTTTCGAACTCGTGGCTAGGTACTCAAAAAGAGAAAGGATTTTCCGTTGTATCGTTTAGCAAAGAATATATAGAACGCTTTCCTGTTGCACTGCTTTATGATTCGAATGGACAAACAGTGGCATTTGTAACGTTAGCTTCTAATTATCGCAAGACATTAATTATTGACCTTATGCGAAAAATTCCAAATACTGAAAACGGGACAATGGATTTCTTATTTATTCAGATCATGAGGTGGGCAAAGAATCATGATTACCAAAGCTGCAGTTTAGGTATGGCACCTTTAGCGAATGTAGGAAATACAACAAATTCTTTATTCAGTGAGAAGATGATTCACTTACTGTCTTCCTATGGTAAGTCCTCTTACAATATTAAAGGGTTAAAAGAATTCAAGAGTAAATTTGCCAGTGTATGGGAACCAAAATACTTGGCGTATAAAGGGTCTTTCCTTCCAATTGCACTAATACAGGTCTATTTAATCATTCATAAAACACCCGTACCTCAAACTATCTTTGTAAATAAAATTAAACTTCTCTTAAATAGAGCTGGATAAAGCAAAAGGCATCTTAGGGTTTATAGTCCCTAAGATGCCTTTATCTATATTCAATAAGAAATTTAATTCACATCAAAACCATTAACTCTTACTTCACGATCAGGTTTTGCCGCATCTAACATTAAGAAAATGGCTGTTAGAGTATGCATAATCATTCCCACAAAAGGAATCCACGCAATACAAGAAGTCACAATTCCAAGGATACTCCCTGTTGTTGAACCCTCATCTTTTTTCGTTAGAACGAGTGTAACAATATGCAACGCAAGCATAATTGCTAATGGAACCCATAAAAATCCGATAACAATCGTTGCCCCTAAAATTGGAATCGCTAATATTGCTTCCATTCCACCAGTAACCCATTTCAAAATTCTTGAAACTGACATTCTCAACATCCCCATCCACTTAATTGTCATTTGTATAATTCTTATTTACTATATCACTTCTTGATTGTACTGAATATATGATACGGTAAATTCGAATAAACAGATTTATATAGATATGTATATATGCAGGGTTATTCATCTGAAAATTACAAGTCAAATTTTACTTATACGCTCCATTAAACATCTAAAATAGTTAATAGATTTTTCACTATTAATTTGACTTGGTAATTATTGTAATTAATTCCAAGTGAATACCCTTTCATTCCCAATATCCTACTCAAAAATCACACATTAATCTGATTCTTGAATATGCTAGGTAAGAATGAAATACTCGAACTTAGAATGAGGTATAATATGATTCAACTAGCTGGGATGCCCTTTCAACAAGGTGACCTCTGGTCGTCTGGTAGTATCGAACGGATGATTTTTCAACGGATTATTGAAGATACAATCATTTACTCATATCAATCCATAGGTGAATTATCTTTTGAGCTTAAGTTACGAAAAAATATACTATTAAGTGCAAGAGCTATGAATCAAAGCAATGTGCGGTTTGAAAGTTTTTCAAAATCTTTTTGTAATCCTCAATACTGGCATTTGATGAAGTCCGGCGGATTCTTGCTGCTGAATGGGGAAAAACCATCAGACGCGATTAAGGATATATACACGAACAGTTTACAATATGCGTTCGAATGTGCAACTGCAATTCTCATTATTTATTACCACGCAATCCTAAACGTTTTAGGTGAATCTTTATTTAATCAATTCTTTCAAAACATCTATTTGTATGGCTGGCATGCTGACCCTGACCTTGGAATAAATGCAACTTATACAACCCATCTTCTGCCTGGAGATGTCGTCTATTTTAATAATCCGGATTTTGATCCCAAAACTCCTTATTGGAGAGGAGAAAATGCTGTTGTTCTAGGAGATGGTACGTACTTTGGCCATGGATTAGGGATACTGACAGCTGATCAAATGATTCTTGCGCTAAATCAAGTGAGAAAAACAGGGTCAAACCAATCCGCATATCTGACAAATAAAATTGGTAGACCATCTTTTACCTATTTGGCGAAACTTTCGATATCGCAACTTGGTTATTCGGTTTATAAATACCAACAAATCTTTCATCATAACGAAAGTTCGGTTCCAATTGATCGATATATGTTTTAATTGTAATTCATCATTCCCGACTTATATCGTGATTGTCATTTCCAGCTCACTGATCTCAAAATATTCTTTTGCTACAATCGAATTATTAAAATGGAGAACTAAAAAAACATTAATAATTAAATTTTTTATCAATTAAATGAACGGCTTATCAAGCTTAATGTGGCTCATTACATTTTAAGTTGTTACCTCAACCTCAATTTTATTAACCCCGATATAATCAGATGTTAATCCTTTCTTCCAAGATGCCAATATTAACACTGAGGAAATGACCAAAATTCCACTTAGCACAATAAAACAAGAAATAATTAAGCCGTTTGAAACCATTCCTGTAAAAAGAGCCAGCAGTGCGATTCTTATGAGCAAACCTGCCGATCGAAACAAACTGTCGACTCTTCCGATTAATTCGTTAGGGATTTGATCCATTAAAAATGAATTTCTTGCAACTCTTGTTCCACTATTACCAATAGCAATGAATAGCATAAGTGCTAAATAAGATGGCACATTCGCTACAACAATTAATGATATTGCAAGTGTGTATGTTAAAACTCCATAAATCATCGTTTTTTCATTTCCTAGTTTTCTAGCAATCAGAGGGACGAAAACCCCTGCAAGAATAGCCCCTATTCCATAAACCATTCCTTGAATTCCATAGACATTTCCAGATGTTTTTAAGATATCTGCTAAATAAACAGGAAACAAATAATTCGTTATCATGACGCCAATGAAAGGCATAATTGAAAATAAGAGAAAGATAAACATTAAGGGTCTCCTCAGCATATACGAAAGACCAGCCGTTGCTTTATTAAAGGATTTATTAGTAATTAAACGGTTCGTTCGAGCATATGGAATACGTATAAAAAAATAAATGGCCGCAGCATACGTTATAACATCCAGTACTAAAATCGTTTGTAATTCCCATTTTGTTAATAAAAGACTTGCCAAGGCACCGGCTATTACACTAGATAGCTGCCCTTGAACTTCCATCGCTCCGTTTAATACTTTGAATTGATCAGCTTTAAAAATTTCTTGATTTAACGCGAACATGGTTGGGTAAAAAATCGTGTAATATAAGGTTCCAATCATATAAATGATTATATAATGCCAAACTTCATACTCTAACCCCACAAATCCAATCAATGAAAAAATGAGTAATAAGACAAGACTGATAAACTTGCTGACCAGAAGTAATTTCTTTCGAGACATATTATCTATCAGATTTCCGATAAAAGGCGTCAAGATAAAGCTAAGAATTGTTGTAGCAATCGTTACATATCCAAATACCGCATTTCCATTTCCACTCGTTACAAGCATCCATGGAATCGCAATCATTGTTATGCCAGACCCTACTGATGAAGCAATATTGGCAAATAGTATCATTCGAAAACGTGCGTCTTGAAGAAGATTTTTCATGATGTTATTCTCCTCTAATTCTATATAAGTTTCTGTTATATTTACTGTAAATGAAAATGAACGGAATCCATTCATTCATTAGTCTAGAAAACGTCTCATTCAAATGACTGATTTCAAAAAGAAAAAATCCAGCAGATTTTTCGTCTGCTGGATTTTCATGCGTTTTCGAATTAGTGAAGCGTATTAAATTTGTCTTTGCTTTGATCTAAACGTTGTTGAAGATTACGAATAGGCTCTATGT
>JBFIXW010000110.1:0-7104 GCA_041605715.1 Paenisporosarcina sp. | reverse complement strand
CATTTGAATTCGTTGGTTGAGATGCCAGTTGGTTTGCACCTCCAGAGGCTTTACCTATTTGACTAAGCACAGTCTGAGCTTCGCCAACTTGTTCTGCTAATTCTTTTGTTGCTTTTTCCAAAGCAGCCAACTCTTCTTTTTCTTCAGAAGTTAATGTTTTGGAATTACTACTACTTCCATTTGACGTTTTTTGCTTATTAGCTAATTGTTGTTCTCGCAATTGGAGTTCTTTTTGTTTTTTTACTAACTCCTGTAATGCCTCTTCTGAAGAATTCATTTTCTTTAATTCTTTTTCAAGTTGCTCCAGTTCTTTTGTTACTTTTTCGGATTTCGTTTTTTTCACTAATTTAGCAACATCTTTTTTTAATTCTTTCACTAATTCTTTTTCTACTTCGATATCCTTTGCAACGAGTTGAGTTTCTGAAGGAAACGTAAGTAGTATCAGTAGAAAAATGCTAGCAATCAAAATACCGATTAGGGATTTCTTTCTCCATAAATTCTTTTTACGAAGTTTAAATAAATCAAATGCTGGATTTACTAATTGGAGCGTACGATTTCGCAAAGCAGTTAGTAATATTGAATCCTGTTTAAATGAATTCAACGCTGTGATTAAAAGATTCTCTGGAAAGTATTGATCAAAAAAGGATATGGAATCCTTGAATCTCGGCCTTTTCCATATGATTATTAAAAAATAGATCAAGAAAATTAAGACCCCTGAAGCAATTGCCCACTGTTGATAATGAGGAAATACAAATAATCGAGAAAAAACATGAAATATAACCATCGTTAAAATACTAAGGAGTATGCCCGTTTGCACCATTCTAAACAGATACTCGCTTATTAAATGTCTATGTGTCTTGTTTACAGCCACGAGTATTTTGTTTCGACTATTCATGCTGAACACCTCCTTATTTCAATTTTTTCATATTAACTCTCAATTTTTTAATTGAGATTGTAATAGCTCCAAAAGAAAACAGTACATAAAAGATTGTATAGCTACCCCACACTGGGAAATCAATTTTTGTTTGCATATTTACAAAATTTTCAGGAACAGGATTTAATAATGTATACATGAGTATACCTGGATTAATACTTGCCCAAAAATAAGCAAATGGTGCTGGACTCTGTGTTAAGCCAGGATTAGGTCCACTCATTTGGTTCACTTGAATAGAAATTAGAAAGAAAAACAAAGTAACTCCTGATAAAAAAATCATCGTGCCATATGTTGCAATCATGGACACAATCGTTTTTCGAGTCAATGTAGAAAACATGACTCCAATACTTCCTACAGCAATCATTGTCAAGATGAAGAATAAGAAGATAACGCCTAATTGACCAGGAGAAATCCCGCCAAATAGAAAGACCAAGCTGTAAATCGGTAATCCTGCCAGAAGCATTAATAACAAAAATGCGATGGAAGAACTTAATTTTCCAATGATGATTTGAAGGGAACTTTGAGAAGTGGTCAAAAGCATATTTAATGTTTGTTTTTCACGCTCGGAACTAATAGTACCTGCTGTTAATCCAGGTGTAATAAACAAGATAAGACCTAATTGAATGAATGTTAGTAAGCCAAATAAAAAGAAACTTTGGTCTGGACGGAAAAATCCTTTTCCTGTAAATTGAGTCGTTAAAAAGATAAACCCAAAAACAAAAATGCTCATCGCGATTAAGTAAAACAAAATACCTGTAAAGCTTTTTAAAGATCGGAACCGAAGTTTTACTTCCTTAATGAGGACAGGATTATTCATATTCACTCTCATAAAGTCTCCACTCCTTTCGTTATTTCCATAAAGACATCCTCTAAGTCTGTTTCCATTTCAGCAAAGGATAAGATGAATAGGTTTTCTTCTACCGCGTGTTTTAATAATCTAAGTTGGTCTTCTTCTGATCCTCTGTATTTAAATGAAATCGTATGAAGATCTTCTTTTTGTTCCAATCCAGTGACAAATGGGTCTTCTTCAAAAAATCGAGTAGCTCGGTCAGTTAACCCCTTCAATTTAACCGTTATTAGACGTTCCCCTTTTAGTTGAGCTTGAATATCGGAAACAGATCCATGTGCGATTAATTTACCTCCGTCTATAACGCCGATTTCATCACACATTTCTGCAAGCTCAGGCAAAATATGAGAAGAAATTAAAATGGTTTTGCCCATACCTTTTAACTGCTTTAATATATCTCTCATTTCCACTCGAGCACGAGGATCTAATCCAGAAGCAGGTTCATCTAGTATC
The DNA here is from genome assembly GCA_041605715.1 of Paenisporosarcina sp. Taxonomy (GTDB): domain Bacteria; phylum Bacillota; class Bacilli; order Bacillales_A; family Planococcaceae; genus Paenisporosarcina. The sequence continues at coordinate 4,870 of JBFIXW010000110.1, read as the reverse complement.
AAAACTTTCGGGTCATGAATCAATGCTCTAGCCAAACATAACCGTTGTTTCATTCCCCGTGATAATAAATCAACATACTCATATCGTTTATGAGATAAATTCACTAATTCTAATAATTGAGGAATTAACTCAACACGTTGTTTTTCGGGTATTCCATAGCTTGCACCATAGAAATCCAAATACTCATCTGCTTTTAACTGATCATATACACCAAAAAAGTCGGGCATATAGCCAATTTGCTTTCTCACTTCATGTGGCTCGTTACGAACACTTTTCCCATTAATAATGGCGTCTCCAGCAGTTGGTTGAAGAAGAGTGGCCAATATCGAAAACGTTGTTGATTTACCCGCTCCATTTGCACCAACAAAACCAAAAACTGTTCCTTCACTTAAATTTAAATTCAAGTTATTCAAGGCATAAAAAGAACCATATTTTTTGGTTAGTCCTACTATTTCTATCATTATTGGACCTCCCCTTTTAATCGTAATTCTGGTAGTCGTGTATAATCGTCACCATTTATTCCTTGTTTGTCTATTTTAAATTGAACCATTCCCTCAGTTGATACATACTCATTGACGTTTTCTTTAATTGAAAAGCGACTACCCTTTACTTCTTCAAATGCTTTTGTGTTCCAATTAAAGATTTCAATTTGCATCGTTGCCGAATTCGTATTAGCAAGCATTAATTCTGTCCATTTAACTTTTTTCAAAGGCATGTTGGCTGGTATTTTCCAATCATAAATATACGTACCATTGACCATAATCCACTCGAATTTACTCGTACCCATCTGTTCAAAGTAAGCGGACGGGTCATCGGAACTAACTTCTATATCAAAGGATGTTGCGGGCAATGTAAAATCTCCTGAGAATATGGTAGTTGGTGAAAATCTTTGATAAACCATATTAATCGCAGAAATTTCTGCTCGTTCATTGGCCATTTTTATAGGAACAATAGGATCTTCTGTATGAGCTACAATAGCAGGCTCTGTTGCTCTGTTACCTAACATTTGAGACATACGGATCAAGCTACTTTTCCGTTCCATTGGGAGGTCAGAAGCGTTCATAATTGCTGTATTCCCCATGTAAGATGAAGACGCTGTGATAGGAGATAAAACGGCAGCTCCGATCGGTTCATTCACTTCAATGGACTCGTTTGGATTGAGATTACCTAACTCAATCATTTTTGTGCCAGACCAAATAGCTACATCTTTTAATGCAAACGAAAATTCATTTTTTACCGTTCCTCGAACAATTCCTTTTTCAACAGTTAAATCGATATTAAAATTCCCACCTTCTTTGATGGTTGATTCACCTAACACAGATGATACCGACCAATAACCAACGTCTCGAACGGTTAGCTGAGTTTTATTCGCTTTTTCTTCTAATATGGAGAGTCCTTGAACACTAGCTACTGGACCACCATACCCACCATTCATCCTTTTTGATCCAACCATCGTTGTACCTGGTTCAGATTCAAAGGTGAAATTACCGCTCCGATTTGAGAGAAGAGATTCTACATAATAGCCTGTTAAGCTTTTATCTTTTTGGACTTCATAAAAACTGACTTGTTGAATTTGAGGACGTACTAATCGATCCTTTGCACCATAAGCAAATATGGCAACAGAAGCTACGATAGAAATCACCGGAATAATCCACCATGCATATTCCCTTTTATCGCTGCGTTTTAGGAATACGTACAAAAGAGGACCTACTAGTAAAATGTACAAGACAACAATGACTAGCATAAGAGTCGTAGAAATCTGAAATGATGGAAACAGTTCATTTATTGAACCCAACTCATAGGTCATTTGTTCCTTTATACCTTGATGGTTCATATACATGCCGTAATTTGTTGTTAGACCTACATTTGCTTTTTTAATAATGTCTGCAAGAAACACTGTTGCATTCATCTCTTTTGAAAAAGGTTCATCTCCTAGTGAAAATGATGTTTGGATAATGGCTCCTTTCCCAACAGTTTTCATTGCTGCAAGCGGATTGTCTTCTGATTGAAGTAAAACTCGTGAACCTTCATTTTTTGAAGCAACAAATGAAGTAATCGAGTTTTTAAATTCCTTATTGGAAATAAAAGATGACAGAACTTCTTTCGAAACTTCTTGTCTTTCCTTTGATAATGTTAATGGCAAATGAGATGTGAGCATGCCAACTTCAGCAGTTACATTGTCAGATGCCCCAATCATGACAACCCCACCAGTTTTAATCCAATCCAATAATGCTTTTTGTGCATCCTCGGATAAATCCGCCAAAACATATTCATCGATAATGATAAAATTCGCTAGTCCATATGAAGATGCAGCCGTTGGAAATTCAAAATCCTTTATTTGACCAAGATGAATCGTTTGCTGATCGCCCATCGAATTTAGCTTCATAGAAGAAAACGGACGAACTCGATCAGCACTTTCAGATAACGTTAAAACAAAAGTAGATTCTGGTCCGTAAAAATTGGGACGGACCGATTTATTTCCTTTATATGGAATTTCTTTACCGCTTTCCCAATCCCCTTCATAAAAATAAAACATTTGTGAGTTTGTTCCTGAATACATAAATTCATCAGATAAACCAGGTAATGATAAGTTAATGGTTTTCGTTTCACCTGATCCGACCGTTATAGGAAATGCTTTTGCTGAACCTACACCGTAAGATTCAGAGGAATCAATTACTAAGTCCCCTGAAAATTCATCCCCTTTGTTTGTAATGGTTAAAGTTAAAGGTAATCCTTGTCCATGTTTAACTTTGTTTTGAAATCCTGCTGTCGCTTTTACATTTAATTGGGATGCTGCATACACTTCAGAATAAGTCATATTACTTAGAAAAAATAATAAGCTAAATGCAAAACACCACCGTAAGAATTTCTTCATTTTTACTTCCCCCTTCTCTCTATATTAGTTAGTACGAAACAACTAAATATAAGTTGCGGGAAAATGAAAAAAATAACATTTTTTTGTAAGAAAGAAGGATTGTTTCTCCATCATTAATCTTTTTTGTTTTCATCTTCAGCTAAGCTAGCCATATATCTTGAAATAACTTTGGGAATTGGTACACCAATTTGATGTAGATTTTCGATAATCGATAATCCTTCCATCCCAATGTAAAAATAGAGAGCAATTGTTTTAAATGCAGGAACATCAGTGGTTGTTAATGCATCCAACCAATTTGCTAAAATGATGACTAACATAATGGTGGCTTTTTTCAAAAATCCTTTATACCCAATTTTTGAGTTTACTTGTCGTTTAATCGCTGCTCTGATTAATCCTGTAAAAATATCAATACACATAAAAACGATAAGTACCGTCATCAACATTTCCCAGCCTCCTACGATATATAAAAACCATGAGCTAACAAATGTTGTAGACAATATTAATTTCCCCATCCCTCTCAACCCCTTTCATTTAGACTTAAAACAAAAACCCTTCACTTTGAAGGGTTTTGCGTAAACACATTACTAGGTACAGTCTATCAAGAAGACAATTCATTTTTGCTAAGAACACGCTAGTAATATTCTTTTATCAATACAATCCTTCTAGTCAATATATGTTTCTTAACCTATTATTGACTCTAGACATTTTAGAAAATGATAGAATCATTGTTTCACAAATCAAAACGTCTAAGGCTGAAGACAAAAGAACACTAGTTAATTTATAATGAAAAATTTGACTTCTTATCACAAAAACGAAAGTGGTCGACTATTTCTTCGCTTTCCGCGGACGAAATGCAAGCCTTATCGACATAGCTGTCATAGACAGCTATGTTTGTAGGGTCTAGCATATTTCGTTTTTCCGCAAACAGAGAACAACGGCTACGAAGAATACATAAAAAAATAAAGCAGTTCCAATTCTACTCATCGCAAAATTGGAACTGCTTTATTTTTTGAGGTGGATTTTGTCCCAGCCTCTTTTCCTTTTAGAAGTTTATAATGATCTTAAATACGATTCAACGAATGGAACAAGCGTATCGATGACTCTTTCATCTGGATTAAGCTTTGCATGGTGGAGACCATATGATGAGTCGACACCTGCCCAAAATAACAAGCCAGGAATTTCTTGTAAGAAATATCCAAAGTCCTCCCCCGTCATTGCTGCTTCACATTCTATGGCAATAGTGGAATCGTTTTGTCTTGCAAATGATAAGAAATTCTGAGTAATCTCTTCTGAATTATAAACTTGATAATACGATGAGCCATAGTCAATTAGGACTTTACAGTCGAACGCTAACTCAGTGGCTTGGCAAAATGCCTCTATTTTTTCTTTAACAAGGGTCATTGTGTATACATCCATCGTTCGAATCGTACCTTCTAATCTTGCATGACCTGAAATAATATTTTGCACAGTTCCTGATGTCATTTTTCCGATCGTCACAACAGCAGAGTCGAGTGGATTAATCGATCGACTCACAATCGTTTGTAATTGTATCAGTAAATTTGCTGCCGCGACCGTCATATCTCTCGTTTTATGTGGGAAAGCCGCATGCCCTTCAACTCCATGTAAATCTATAAACAACTCGGAAGTATTTGCGAATAAAAGACCTGGTCGTGTGGCAATTGTTCCAATCGGATATTCAGGTGCAATATGAAACGCAAATATCATATCTGGAACAAGTTCTGGATGTTCCTCTTTTAACCACTCACGCATCGGAAGAGCTCCACCAGGGCCTTCTTCAGCTGGCTGAAATAGAAATACCATGGAATCATGAATAGGTGATTCAATAATCCTATATAGAATACCTATAGCTACGGTCATGTGAATATCATGTCCACATGCATGCATAAAACCTGAGTGAATCGATTGAAATGGAAGTGATGTTTGTTCGTTTATCGGCAAACCATCTATATCTGTTCGCCAACCAATTGTCTTTTG
>JBFIXW010000109.1:0-7135 GCA_041605715.1 Paenisporosarcina sp. | reverse complement strand
TTTTTGTTGGTGAATGGTCGCTCAGTTAGAGAATTAGCAATCTCAGTTAGAATTTTGACGGTCTCAGTTCGAAGAATCGCATTCTTGGTTAGAAGTATCGCCATCTCAGTTGTAATTGTCTAGATAGCATAATCTTAGAAGAGGGCTATCCCAATAGCAAACGGCTGCGAAAGTGAAACGAGCAGCCCTAATTTGCCCTGCCCGCTCCGCTTGGCAGGTATTTTTGTTGAAGAATGGTCACTCAGTTAGAGAATTAGCGATCTCTGTTAGAATTTTGACGGTCTCAGTTCGAAGAATCGCATTCTTGGTTAGAAGTATCGCCATCTCAGTTGTAATTGTATTAGCTGAGAAGTGATTTCAACGAAGATTTTTTTCAATGGAAGATCTAAGCTTCTTAAGAAGACAAAAAACGAGACGAAGCAAATTTCACTTCGTCTCGTTAAAGAATTCATTTTACCTACGTAAAGCTCAGCTGATATTAAAGCAAACTGTACAGTTCGATGCCTTCATTCTTATCTTGGAACCATCTCATTGCAAAATCGTTTTCGAACAAGAATACGTATCTTTCGAATCGATCTTTCACCAACATACTCCTTGGACTAGACATCGATTCAGTAACCATCTCTTCATTCATAATCCATCGAGCAATTTTATTACCTATTGGCTCCATGCGAACTTCGACGTTGTATTCGGCTCTCATACGATGTTCGAATACTTCAAATTGAAGTTGACCAACTGCACCTAAAATAACATCTTCTGTGTGCAAAGTTTTGTAGTACTGTATAGCCCCTTCTTGTACGAGTTGCATAATCCCTTTGTGGAAATGCTTTGATTTCATAACATTTTTAGCTGTAACACGTACGAAAAGTTCAGGAGTAAATTGTGGTAGCTTTTCATACATGAATGATTTTTTGCCACCAGTGATTGTATCCCCAATTTGATAACTTCCTGTATCGTGAAGACCAATAATGTCACCAGCAACCGCTTCATTAACTGTTTCACGATCATCTGCTAAAAACTGAGTCGACTGAGTTAGTTTAAATGTTTTACCAGTTCGAGCTAAGGTAACCGTCATGCCCCGTTCGAATTTACCAGAAACAATTCTCACAAAAGCTATGCGGTCACGATGAGCCGGATTCATGTTTGCTTGTATTTTGAAAATAAAGCCTGAAAACTCATCAGTTACTGGATTGATTGTCACATCATTATCTGTTTTTCTTGGTTGTGGAGTTGGCGCAAATTGTAAGTAGGTTTCTAAAAATGTTTGTACACCAAAATTAGTTAATGCACTTCCGAAAAATACAGGCGTCATTTCACCATTTTTAATTTTCTCTACATCGAAATCGTTACCCGCTTCATTTAACAATAAAATATCATCCATTGCTTGTTTGTAATAAGTAGATTCTTTCATCGGATGTTCAACTGCAAGCTCTCCAGACTCGGTTACAGGTAAAAAGCGATCTTTTTCTTCTGTTCTAAACTGTTCAATGCGGTTGTTGTAGCGATCATATATTCCTAAAAATTCTTTCCCCATACCGATTGGCCAATTCATCGCATACGATTGGATTCCTAAAACCTCTTCTAACTCTTCCATTAACTCCAGAGGTTCTTTACCTTGTCGGTCCATTTTATTAATAAAAGTAAAGATTGGAATTCCACGAAGTCGACAAACTTTAAATAGTTTAATCGTTTGTGCTTCAATCCCTTTTGCAACATCGACGATCATTACGGCACTATCAACAGCCATTAATGTTCGGTACGTATCTTCACTGAAATCTTGGTGACCAGGTGTATCTAAAATATTGATTCTGCAATCATCGTAGTCGAATTGCATTACAGACGAGGTTACAGAGATCCCACGTTGTTTTTCAATTTCCATCCAATCAGACGTAGCGAATTTACCTGTCTTTTTTGCTTTTACCGTTCCTGCATCACGAATAGCACCACCAAAAAACAACAATTTTTCGGTCATCGTTGTTTTCCCAGCATCGGGATGGGAAATAATCGCAAAGGTTCTTCTAGATTCTATTTGGTCTTGAATTTGGTTATTCATATATAATGATTCTCCTTCTTTTACCTTATTCATCATATGGAAAAATTCATAAAAATACAAGTGCAGGAACATCGAAAGAACCGACCATGATACTGATCGGTTCTTTCTTTAAGTTCGTGATGTAGAATCTTGGAATTTGAGCTTTCCTGCAGCGAGGGCGATATCCCCGTCACTATGAGGATACTTCGTATTTCCGATAATTTGATAATCTTCATGGCCTTTACCCGCAAAGATTATCATATCTCCTGGTTCCGCAATTGAAATGGCATGTTTTACCGCTTCTTCGCGATCACCAATACAAGCATATTGGTCATGCTGCATGCCTTTTTCTAGGTCCGACAAAATTGAATCGTACGGCTCATTTCGTGGATCGTCTGTTGTTAAAATAACATAATCAGCAACTGATGCCTTTTCTGCCATTATTGGCCGCTTAGAACGGTCTCGATTTCCACCAGTTCCAACCAAGAATATTAAACGTTTCTTTTTAAATGCCAAAACAGATGAAATGGCTTTTTCAATTGCATCAGGTGTATGTGCATAATCAATAAAGATTGAAATAGGCAACTCACTCTCGAGTTTTTCCATTCTTCCTTTAACAGGTGGAATTTTTTCCAGTTCTCTTAAGATAGAGTCTAAAGGAATGCCTTTTGTATACAACGCAGCAACCGCAGCTAATGCATTATAAACATTAAATTCTCCTAATAAATTCATTCGTACTGGGAAAGTACCTTCTGGAGATTTCAGATTAAATTGTGTGTATTCTGCATGTAATTGAATATCCAATCCTTCAAAATGGGCAGGTTGTTTAATTGAATACGTCCAAACAGGAAAACTTGTTATTTGTTTTAATCGATTAGACCATGGGTCATCAATGTTTAAAATGGCATGTTTAGACTGCTCTAAATCCTGCCCGAGTTGCGAGAACAATAACGATTTTGCTTGGCCGTATTGTTCCATCGTCCCATGAAAATCTAAATGATCATGTGTTAAATTTGTAAAAATAGCGATATCGAACTCCACGCCAGCTAGTCGACCTAAAACAAGACCATGCGATGATACTTCCATAATCATGGTCTCGCAGCCTTCAACTTTTGCACGATGAATCATTTGTTGTGTGCTCAATGCATCACTTGTTGTATTGGCTGAGTCATATAATACTCCATTTAAATTAAATCCAATTGTGCCAGTTAATGCTGACTTTACCTGTAAGCCTTGTAGCATGCTTTGTAGAATACCACTTACACTCGTCTTACCATTTGTCCCTGTAATCCCAATCATCGATAAAGATTTAGAAGGGTATTGATAAAACTTTGAAGCAAGTAGGCCAACAGCACGTGTCGTATCATTGACAATTACAAGTGCAACACGCTCAAAATCGATCTCAAGATTTTTCTCCGAGATAATAATTCGAGCACCATTAGCTATTGCTTGTTCCACAAAGTCATGTCCATCCACTGTATATCCTTTTATACAAATAAATACACAGTCTGGCTGAACACTTCTTGAGTCTACAGCAATATCCATTATTTCATCAGGTAAAGTTCCTTTAATTTGTTTAACTGGCAAACAACTGATTAAGTCAGCTGCGCGCATACTTGTTCCTCCTATTCCAAAACCATCGGAGATTTTACATATGCTTCTAAAAGTGAAGCAGAATGTTTTAAAGAATCGATATGAGTTCGCTCAAAAGCATGTGATGATTCGATTCCTGGCCCAAACAGTGCGTGTTTAACGTCATATCCAGCTCGAATTGCAGCAGACGCATCAGAACCGTAATAAGGGTAAATGTCTAACTTATATCCGATATTATGTTCTTTAGCTAAGTTAACTAAGTGACGAGTTAATTCGTAATGATAGGGACCAGATGAATCTTTCGCACATATGGATACAGTATACTCATCAGAAGTTTGACCATCTCCAAGTGCACCCATATCAACTGCAATATACTCTACTACTTCACTTGGTATGTTTGAGTTACCACCATATCCGATTTCTTCGTTATTAGATATGTAAAAATGTGTTGTGTAAGGTAATTGAATATTCGATGATTTGATATTTTTCATTAATTGTAATAAAAGTGCTGTACTAGCTTTGTCATCTAGATGTCGTGATTTGATAAAACCAGATTCAGTTTCTTCAAATCGTGGATCGAATGAAACAAAATCTCCCACATCTATCCCTAGTTTACTTGTATCTTCTTTCGAAAATACTTTCTCATCAATACGTATTTCTATATTCTCGGCATTTCGTTCAATGGAGCCTGAGTTTTTATAAACATGCACAGACGTTTGATGAAGTAAAATTGTTCCACGAACCTTTTTCCCTGAAGAAGTATGTATAAAACATGATTCGCCTTCCATCGCATTCCAACTGAACCCGCCGATTAATGAAAGTTTGACTCTTCCGTTAGTTTTAACTTCTTTTACCATTGCACCTAAAGTATCCGTATGAGCCGTTAATAATCTATGTCTGGAATTGTTATCGCCCATTATTGTTGCAACAATGGCACCTTTATTTGTTTTTACATAATCTACGTTTATTTCATCTAAATAAGATGAAATAACCTTCATTACATCGTTTGTATAACCGGATGGACTTGGTGTTGCTACTAATTTTTTAAGAATGTCAATTGTCTCTCTTTCGTTAAATGAACCATACATTCATAAAACCCCCTATATATATACATCTTAACAAAATTCAGCATTTTACGACACCGGCAAATCATGTATGATAATGGTACTACCTATTCAGTGAGGTGAACCATGGATAATACATTTATCTTACGAAAACAAAATCGATTATTTTTAAACATATTTGCAGTTGCATTATTCATACATACCTTCTCATCCATTTTCGTTCATTTTGAATTATCCATCCATACCCCTTTAATCGCTATTGTCTATTGGATTCTTTTATCCATGCTGCAGAAGAAGGAAGTAAATGAAAGATGGATACAATTTTTTTTATTGTTTGGATTAAATGGATATATCGTGTTCATTAATATTGATACTCCATATTATATCCATGTTTTATTGTTCATATATCCACTATTTGTCGCTTCATTATACCATTCTGTCATCCCTAATATCATTCTTTTAGCAATTACTTTAATGGAAATTATCTACTTTTTTAATCGATCTTTTGGCACGTTTAGACAGACAATCGATTACGCTGATTTGTTTGAATTACTTTTTCTATTTTTCTTATTAGGTTTAACTGCAATCTTTCACTCAGTTTTCATTCAAAAAGCTTGGCAAAGGATGGAAGAAAACCAGTCTTCGATGGAACGTGCACTCGAATCTAAAGAAGGCTATCTTCACCTGTTTTTTGAAAATGCAAAAGACAGCATTGCTGTTTTTGACCTAGAAGCTCGCGTAATCGAGGTCAATCCTGCATTTGAAAGAATGTACGGATGGACTAGAGAGGAATGCATTGGCAATCAAATCCCATTGATTCCCCCAGAGAATATTGAAGCTTCAATTGTAAGAGTCCAAAGAGTTTTCGCGGGTGAAACGTTTCATTTCCTTGAAACAAAAGATATGAGGAAAGATGGAACTTACTTCGATGCACAACTTACTCTCTCACCCATTTATAATCGAGATAACGAATTAGTAGCGATGTCCTTGATTTCTCGTGATATTTCTTATAAAAAAGAGGCTGAGCGAATGTTGGTACAATCGGAAAAGTTAAAACTAGCGGGTGAAATCGCTGCAGGTGTTGCTCATGAAATACGTAACCCAATGACCGTTATTTCTGGTTTTATTCAAATGATGAATCAAGATACTAAAAGTCCTTATCACTCTTACACACAGCTTATTCAGTCTGAACTTGGGCGAATTAATTTAATCATTAGTGAGTTTTTAGTATTAGCAAAACCTCATGTCACAACATCCAAGGAATTTTTGGTTGAAGATATTTTAAATGATGTTGTGCTGTTATTTAAACCTGAATTAAATTTGCGTGCCATCGAATTAAAAGAGCAAATCAATTCATCCAAGACTTTTGTTTTAGGCGAACCCAATCAAATTAAACAAGTATTTATCAACATCGTTAAAAATGCGATTGAAGCATTAGGTGAAAATGGGCAAATAAATATATCTACAGAGGTTGCGGCACCAAATGATCGAGAAGTTACCATTAGCTTTATGGACAATGGGCCTGGTATGTCTCCAGATGTTGTAGAGCAAATTTTCGAACCTTTCTTTACAACAAAACAATCGGGAACTGGTCTTGGCATGATGATTTCTGAAAAGATCATTAAGGAACATGGAGGTTCAATCCGAATAAGTAGTAAAGTTGGAATCGGTACGGAGGTATCCATTTCCCTTCCCTATCGAAATCGAAAAAAAGTCAGTTCTTCCTAATGGAAGAGCTGACTTTTTTTAATGATGACAAAAGAGTAAAAAGTGTTTGGATCACAAAATGGCGTTAGAATTCACACCTTTACCCTTGTACCGCAACCATATAAGAAAAGCCGCTCTCTTTAACGGAGTAACGACTTCACTAGCTTTACTTTGTTTTTATATGGCGGAAATACGATATTGATTGGCAGCTTCGTGCTTTTCTTTAATATAGATTTAGCGTGTGTAAATGCTTCAAAACTCGCTTTCCCATGGTACGCATTCATTCCTGAAGGTCCAACTCCACCGAAAGGCATATGGGCACTTCCTACATGCGAAATGGTATCATTTATACATCCGCCACCAAATGGTAATTCTTCTAAGAAATAAGAAGTTGCTTTTTCATTTTCACTAAAGAAATAAGCCGCTAAAGGTTTTGGTAACTTGCGAACTTGTTGAATCGCAGTTTCTAATCGATCGTAGGTCAACACGGGTAAAATTGGACCGAATATTTCTTCTTCCATCGAAGGACTTTGCCAAGAAATGCCGTCTAAAATTGTCGGTTCTATATATAAATCGTTAGCATCCAATTTTCCTCCAAATACGATTTGAGAAGATTCCTTTTGGAGTAATTGTTCCAGTCGATTAAATTGACGAGCATTGATGATTCGGCCATAATCTGGTGTGATTTGACGATCTTTTCCAAAAAACTCTGTAATGGTTTTCGACAATAATTGAATGA
>JBFIXW010000108.1:0-7169 GCA_041605715.1 Paenisporosarcina sp. | reverse complement strand
GGTTCTCAGTTAGAAAAATGACATTCTTGGTTAGAATAATCGCCATCTCAGTTGTAATTGTCCTAATAGCACGATCTTAAAGAAGGAGAAGATCCAACAGCAAAGGCTGCGAAAGCGGAGCGTGCTGCCCAAATTAGCCCTACCCGCTCCGCTTGGCAGGTGTTTTTGTGAGTGAGTGGTCGCTCAGTTAGAAGTTTGGCGAAGTAAAATTAATTAGGGGGTATCGCTTTCTTTGTGAAAATGGTTATAAGAGCAATACTTATAGAATTTGAAACGTTAATGTATGTTTTAAAAAATATTACTTGTTATTTTTTGATTGAAATGGAGGCGGCGACTCCGGCGGAATTAGCAAGAACTGAAGACCCTGGACTGAGCATCGCGAGGGAAGCGGCAGAAAGAAGAACAAAGACTAAAACCGCCACGTCCTGTGGCAACGTCTTTGAAACCAACTTCCTGTTGGCCTCCGCGGAAAGCGTCTGCAGCAATGGAAATCAACGATCTTACTATACAGTAAAAGCGAATGACGGATAGTCATTCGCTTTCAACAGGCTTCATATTTTTTATTTCACCATAAGCTAACAGTGCGCGAGTTCGGCCTGCTTTGTGAGTGACGATAGGGTACGGGTAGGTTTCGCCTAAAACAACTCCGGCTTCTTCCAATGCTTCCGCGGAAGCTTGATCAGGTTCAATAATGTCTTTGTTTGAAAGCCCTTTTAACTCGGGAATCCATTTTTTAATATAAGTTGCCTCGTTATCGAATTTCTCACTTTGTAAATAAGGATTAAAAATCCGAAAATAAGGGGAAGCATCAGCTCCACTACCTGAAGCCCATTGCCAGCCAAATGTGTTGTTTGCGATGTCGCTATCGATTAAGGTATCCCAAAACCAGTCCATCCCTTTTGTGAAGTCAATGAGTAAGTGCTTCGTTAAATAACTTGCTACATTCATGCGAACACGATTGTGCATATACCCGGTTTCCCATAACTCACGCATGCCAGCGTCTATTAATGGAATACCCGTTTGACCCTGACACCATTTTCTATAATGATCTTCATTATTTAGCCAAGGAAATTTTTCAAACTTTTCGTTAAGTGGTTTACTCAACGTTTTAGGGAAATGAACTATCATATGATACGCAAACTCACGCCATACTAATTGACGAATGAACGCTTCACTTACGTCTGGTTTCATCTTCAAAGCGTAATGATACACACTGCGGACCGAGAGGGCACCGACTGCTAAATAAGGAGAAATTCGTGATGTCCCATTAATTGAAGGGAAATCTCTCAAGTGTTTGTAAGCTGCAATATCTTCATCTATAAAGGTTTTCACTTGTTCAATCGCAGCATCTTCGCCTACAGACCAAGTTTCGTCAATCCCTTTTGTCCAGTCAAGAGAGGGTACTAACTTCAACGAATCAATCGTAGCTGAAATACTAGTGACCTCTTGAGGGACCTCGATAAAAGTAGCTTCCACCACTTTCGGAACGGCTTGTGGAATTGACTTTATTCTAAATTGCTTATAGAAAGGAGTGAATACTTTATAAGGCTCCCTATTTTCTTTTAACGCTTTCCATGGTGGCAGAAGCATGGTACCTTCAAACGTCTTCACCAAGATTCCTTCTTCTTCTAATGCATGCGCTAATGCTTCATCCCGTATTCGATGATCAGGGTGATATGAGCGGTTGTAATAGACCGCATCAATCATTAATTCCTCGATGAGTGATTTAATTGTTTCTTTTAATGAATGACTCGAGACGTATAAGTCACCATCAATTTCACGCAATGAAGATTGTAATGACTTCAAGTGACCGTGAGTCCAATATTTAAATGCAGAGCCTAAGTTTTCCTCAAGTACATAAATTGGTAAAATGTCACCATCTAATGATGCTTGATGCATGGCAGGATGATCGTGAAGACGTAAATCATTTCTAAAAATAACGGCAATTTTCATCGATTCAGGCCTCCTATAATATCCGTCTCCAATTTACAGGTCTTATTTAAACAGGATATACATATTCTTCTTTATTCAGTATAGAGGAATTCAAATTTGTTTCGAAATAAAAATGCGTTCCTCGGTGTAAGAGAAACGCATTGGAATTATTTAACTACTATTACTGAGCATGGAGATTCTTTAACAAGTTTTTCACTAACTGAACCGACGAAAAATTTTTGAAAACTGGATTTCCCACTATTACCTACAATAATTGCATCTGCTTGTTCTCGTTCGGCTAATTCAGCTAGGGCTCTAGTAGGTTGTCCATCAACAGCGACAATATCTCCACTTACTTGATGTTCATTCAATTGAGCTTGAATAGAGTCTGACATTTGTACAGCGTAATCTCGAGCAAAATGTCTAGGTGATTCAGGATCGTTTGGTACGGGTGGAGTTGTTGTCAAATCGTCTAGTATTGGCGCAGTACCTAAAGGTTGACCAGAATAGGCTATCTCCTCACCTACTACATCTTCATTTACATAAGCAATTAGTAATTTGGCATTTTGATTCAGTTGAAGTATTGTAATAGCTTTTTCTAGTGCGGCTCTACTGCCTTCAGACCCATCATAACCAACGATCATTTTTTGAAACATCTAAATCACTCCTTATTAACTAAACATCGGAAAAACGTAAGAAATTAAGAACCATAGAATACCAAAGAAAATAATGATATAAGCTGCGTACTTAATGAATGTTGCACCTACTAGACCCGTGTCCGTTTTTTCTTCTCGTTTTACTTCAACATGTTTGTGTTCTTCCATTTTTTCATCTCTCCCTATCCCTTAGGACTTAATAATCTTTAAATACCCATATGCAAAAATGTCTAAACTTTTTGCATAAAGAATTAGCATTTATTTCAAAATGTATTGACAATTTAAAAAACAACGTGCTAATCTTGAATAAGTAAATAAATGTGAGAAAAGGAGGTACGACCCATGATAAAAAAAATGGATATTCGTTCAAAATACTTAGATCTTCCGTACCTGCCTGTTATTTCTCGATTGACTTAACACATAACAAGGCACAGGTATGGACCTGTACCTATTTTCAAGAGCGCACGCATCTGGAAACAGGGCGTGCGCTTTTTTGTGTTCATTTATTACCAAATTTTGGTGTTATCAGTGAAAGCTGTTACATAAAAAATGAAAAAAGGAGTGCTGACTATGAAAAATCGGCAAAAGAAGCAAATTTTACTAAAGGAATCTCTAGAAGGTGGTTAGTTAGGCTACACCTATAACAGAAAGTAGGAATTGACATGTTCACAGTATTATTTAAATTAAGATGGTTTTTCAAAGAAAATTGGAAACGGTATACACTCGCCATTTCCTTATTAATGGTTACCAATGTGCTAGAGGTTGTCCCTCCGTGGTTACTCGGAGAATCCATTGATGCTATTTACCAACAAACATTAACTTCTAAATTATTACTTACATTTATACTCGCTCTTATTGCAGTTACTGTCGTCAATTATTTAAGTAACTTTGTTTGGCAATATCAACTTTTTGGTGGGGCATATGTAATTGAGAAACAATTACGTGGACGTTTGATGAAACAATTTTTACGAATGACTCCATCTTTTTATGAAAAAAATCGCACAGGAGATTTAATGGCCCGTGCGACAAATGATTTAAAAGCGGTTTCTACGACAGCAGGTTTTGGTATTTTAACGTTAATTGACTCATCCTTATATATGTTGACAATTTTAATAACAATGGGTGTTTTAGTGAGTTGGAAATTAACATTAGTCGCTTTATTGCCATTACCTATTTTAGCAATCATTATGCAAATTCTTGGGAAACGAATCCATGAAAAATATATGAAAGCTCAAGATGCATTTGGAGATATGAACGATAGCGTTTTAGAAGCAGTAGCTGGAGTTCGCGTGATTCGTGCCTATGTGCAAGAGCGTGCCTCTGAAAAACAATTTGATGAAATGACAGAAGATGTTTATGCGAAAAACATGGAAGTTGAAAAAATCGATGCACTGTTTAACCCAATCACAAAAGTATTAACGGGTATTAGTTACATGATTGGTCTAGGTTATGGTGCTTATTTAGTATCGCAACAACAAATGACACTTGGAGATTTGGTAGCGTTTAATGTCTATCTTGGGATGATTATTTGGCCAATGTTTGCGATTGGTGAATTAATTAATATCATGCAACGAGGAAATGCTTCATTAGACCGCGTTGAAGAAACGCTGGATTATGAAGAGGATGTTAAAGATCCTGAACAAGCTGTCAAATTGGATCGTCCAGGTGAAATTGACTTTACTTCAGTTGATTTCCAATATCCTACGTCTACGAACATCAACCTATCGAATATTCATGTTCAAATTGAACAAGGTCAAACTCTTGGTATCGTTGGGAAGACGGGTAGTGGGAAAACGACTTTTATCAAGCAATTACTAAGAGAGTATCCTGCTGGTAAAGGTTCATTGTCATTGTCAGGTATTTCAATAGAAGAGCAGACGAAAGATCAAGTTCGTAATTGGATTGGATATGTTCCTCAAGATCATGTTTTATTCTCACGGACGGTGAAACAAAACATTTTGTTTGGTCATCCAGATGCAACAGACCAAGACATTGAACATGCTATTCGATTATCGTATTTCCAAAAAGATTTAGAAATGCTTCCTCAAGGTCTTGAGACACTTGTTGGGGAAAAGGGAGTCGCTTTATCGGGAGGACAAAAACAACGTATTTCGATTGCACGTGCGTTAATTAAAAATCCTGAAATTCTTTTATTAGATGATTCCCTATCCGCAGTTGATGCGAAAACAGAATCGAAAATTATTGAAAATATTCAAAGAGAACGAAACGGAAAAACAACAATTATCACGACTCATCGTTTGTCAGCGATTCAACATGCTGATTGGATTCTTGTATTAGATGATGGTGTGATTATTGAAGAAGGTACACATGAGGATTTGTTGGAAAACGAAGGCTGGTATAAAGAGCAGTTCGATCGCCAACAGATCGAGGAGGTGACGTCATGAGTACAGGGAAAAGACTTTGGGTATATGCCCTTCACTATAAAAAATTGTTAATCATGGGGATGTCATTACTAACCGTTGCTGTAGCAGCAGATTTAGCTGGACCCCTAATTGCAAAGAAAATTATTGATGATCATATTGCAGGTGCTGATGGGGGTTCAATCGATTTTGAACCAATCGCGATGTTACTTGGCATATTCTTTGCTTTAACCGTCGTTGCTGCTATATTTCGATATGGCGAGTACTTACTTTTACAAAAGGCAGCGAATCGTGTCATTCAAAAAATGCGTAATGATGTGTATCAACATATTCAAACGCTACCAATTCGCTATTTCGATAATTTACCGGCTGGAAAAGTAGTAGCTCGAATAACGAATGATACAGAAGCCATTCGTGAACTATATGTAACTGTGTTGTCTCAGTTTGCATCAAGTGCCATGTATATTACAGGGATTTATGTGGCATTGTTCTTCCTAGATTGGAAAATGGCCACGATTGCATTATTTGTCTTACCGATTCTTTATATTTGGATGATTATGTACCGTAAGTACGCATCAAAATATAATCATATTGTTCGAGGGAAAGTCAGTGATATGAATGCAATGATCAATGAATCCATTCAAGGAATGACGATTATTCAAGCATTTCGACGTGAAGAACAAATGCAAGAAGAGTTCGAAGTTATGAACCGTGAACACTATAAATATCAGAATAAGTTATTGTATTTAGACGCAGGAACTTCCCACAATTTAGTAGGGGCAATTCGATCCATCACATTTGTCTTATTCATCTGGTATTTTGGTGGTGCTTCATTGACAGCAACAACAGCTATTTCAGTAGGGGTTTTATATGCGTTTGTAGATTATATAACGCGATTATTCCATCCAGTTACTGGAGTGGTAAATCAGTTAGCTAAATTAGAACAGGCCCTTGTAGCTGCCGAACGTGTCTTCCGATTAATGGATCGACCTGGTGAAGATGTAAGCGATGAAAAGGTTGAAAGATATGAAGGAAATGTACGTTTTGATAATGTCTGGTTCGCGTATAAAGAAGAAGAGTATGTTCTTAAAGACATTTCTTTTGAAGCGAAAAAGGGAGAAACTGTTGCACTAGTTGGACATACAGGTTCGGGTAAGAGCTCGATTATGAATTTACTGTTCAGATTCTATGATGTTTCTAAAGGTGCCATCACCATCGATGGCGTAAATATTCAAGACTTGTCTCGTCAGACAGTTCGTGATCACATGGGAATTGTTTTACAAGATCCTTATCTATTCACAGGAACGATTGAAACAAATGTGAGTTTAGGTGATGCAAGAATTTCTCGTGAAAAAGTGCAAGCTTCTCTAGATGCTGTCGGAGGGGACCGAGTATTAAAGCATTTACCGAAAGGAATTGATGAGCCTGTAATTGAAAAAGGAAGTACGTTATCTTCTGGACAACGACAACTCATTTCATTTGCACGTGCTTTAGCATTTGACCCAGCGATTCTGATCTTAGATGAAGCTACATCGAATATCGATACCGAAACGGAAGAAATTATCCAACACGCGATGGATGTTTTGAAGAAAGGACGCACGACATTCATTATTGCCCATCGACTTTCTACTATTAAAAATGCAGACCGAATATTAGTGTTAGATCGTGGAGAAATTGTTGAACAAGGTACACACGATGAATTATTAACTTTAGGAGGACGTTACGAACAAATGTATCGTCTTCAATCTGGCGTATCTCTTAATCCTCATTTGGGTTAAGGGATATTCCCTTTTTAATAAAGAAGATCTTTGTGCAACATACCATATCAGTCTTGGAACTTATTTGGTGATTCTTGTAATCAGAGCTTCCGTACCTGTTTTTACCTTACAGGTGATAACATAGAAATCGTTTTAGCATTTATTATTGCAAGTTACTAGTGAAAGCTTTATATTTAGATAATCGAAACACGGAAGACTGGAGTGAGAGTTGTGCAATATGATAAAGATGTAATTAATCGTTTGAAAAGATTAGAGGGACAGGTTCGTGGAGTGATTAAAATGATGGAAGAGGGAAAAGATTGTCGCCAGGTAGTCACTCAACTATCCGCTGTACGTTCTGCTTCTGACCGATCAATTGGACTAGTCGTTGCAAAGAACTTACAACAATGTATCATTGAATCAAATGAAACTGGCAAGTCTGC
>JBFIXW010000107.1:0-7225 GCA_041605715.1 Paenisporosarcina sp. | reverse complement strand
TGAATACACAGGCAAAATTGGATTAACAAAAGACACAACAATTAAAGCCATTGCTGTAAGTGATACAACATCTGACGTGTTTTCATTCACATACAAGGTGTTGAAAGTAAGTGATCTTCAAATCCGCGACATTCAAGGAGACGGTCATTACTCGGCTTACACGGGTGCGACTGTAAATGAAATTACGGGTGTTGTCACTCATTTATACAACTCGGCAAACTTTGTGATTCAAGACATCACGCCAGATGAAGACATTACAACATCTGAAGCGATCATGGTCAATAAAACATCGAATGGATTAAAAGTAGGCGACTTGGTAACTGTTGCGGGTTCTGTTGAAGAATGGTATTACGAAGGTTATTCCGATATGAAAGAAAACGATTTGCCGATTACTCGCATTCGTGCTACTAATGCAGTGGCTAATGGAACTCATGAACTACCAGCAGCATTAGTAATCAATAAAGACATTTTCCCACCAACTGAAATCATCGACAACGATGGATTAACATCTTTTGATCCAGAAGAAGATGGTATTGATTTCTATGAATCAGTTGAATTAATGCGTGTTGCAGTATCAAATGCAAAAGTAGTAGGACCTCAGAAATATGGAGAAGTGATTGTTGTTTCAGGTGATTCGAATACAACATTCAACGACTTTGGCGGTATTAATTTATCGGCAAATGATTACAACCCAGAACGTATTGTTGTTGATTTTGATAATGAAAACTATATTGCTAAAGCAGGAGACTTCTATTCGGGAGAAATCGTTGGCGTATTCGGATTTGGTTATGGTAACTATAAGCTTTGGGCAGAAGAAACAGATCTTCCGGAACTTAACGTTTCTAAACGTCCAGATGTCGTGACCGATATTGAATTCAAAGAAGATGAATTAACGGTAGCTGCTTATAATGTGGAGAATTTCTCAGCTGATTCTAGTCACACTTCTAATGAGAAAGCTGAAAAAATCGCAAAATCGTTCGTCGAAAACATGAAATCACCGGACATTATCACGCTAGTAGAAGTTCAAGATAATGACGGACCAATTGCTTCAAACAACTCAGATGCTACTGCAAGTTATGAACGTCTTATTGAAGCGATTATTGCTGTAGGTGGACCAGCTTATGAATGGACGGACATTGCACCAGAATATAACCAAGATGGCGGACAGCCGGGCGGTAACATTCGTGTAGGCTATTTGTACAATCCAGAGCGTGTTTCATTATCGGAAGGAACAAAAGGTGGCTCAACTGAAGCGGTTGCTTGGGAAAATGGAGAGTTGACATCAAACCCTGGCCGTATTCTCGACTTGCCACAACAAAACACCCGGAAGCCGTTAGCAGCGCAGTTTGAATTCCAAGGTGAAAAAGTAGTGGTTATTGGAACTCACTTAAACTCAAAAAGAGGAGACCAGCCTTTATTCGGTAAACACCAGCCACCATATCTTGGTTCAGAAGCTGAACGTATTGAACTTGCCACGATGATCAATGACTTTATTAAAAAAGGGCAAGCACAAAATCCAGACATAAAGGTGATTGTTGCTGGGGATATGAATGATTTCGAATTCACACCAGCTCTTGCAGCACTTAAAGGCGGCATTTTAACAAACATGGTAGAGAAAGTACCAGCAGGAGAGCGTTTCTCTTACTATTACCAAGGGAACTCACAAGTTCTTGACCATGTATTAGTGACGAACAACTTAGCTGATCAAACAGTGATTGATATGATTCACATCAATGCACTTTATATGGAAGAACATGGACGTGCATCTGACCATGACCCAATTTTGATTCGTACGTCATTGAAAAAACCAGCAGACGGTGTGGTTGAAGAAGGGGAATGGGAAGAGGAAATCACGAACGGAGAAGTTCGTATCTCAATTCCTGAAAACGAGCTATTTGAAGAAACTTCAATTGCTGTTTCTAAAGGCAAATTGACTTCATTAATGGAATCAGGAAAAGTTGTTGTCCTAGACTATGGTCAATTAGAAGTGAACCTAGATCCAAATCACATAGCAAAATTAGTACAAGAAGCGGACGGTGCCATATCGTTTACGTACGACCAAACGGCCGACGCTGTTTATGTAGAAAATAGTAAAGGCAAACATTCTGAAACCGTAATGGTTGATCCATTTGCATTTGAAATGACTGATGCGAGTGGTGATGAAATTGAGTTACCTGGACATTTATCGCTCGTATGGGATTTCAGCGAACCAATCGATCACCGACATATGAAAACGTTTGAGCTTGATGAAAAAGGAAAGTGGAAAAACGCACCTGTTACTGCAAAAGGTTCGAAGTGGACATTTAAAGTGAAAAATACGGATGCCATCACAATCGTAAAAACAAAATAAGCATGAAAATAAGCCCTTCTCCGGTTCATTAAACGGGGAAGGGCTTTCATGTTGGCTTTTCCATTTCTTTATCACTCCTATATAGAAGAAATTATATATAACAACAGCACGGATACACTTGATCCGACAATGCCAAAAACAATATCTTCTTTATTAACTGAGAAAAATTTTTCAATGTTCATGATATCACTTCCTTTCGTTAATTTGTCCAACTGGACGGTCCTGTTATATCTATTTGTACGAATAAAATGACTGAATGTTATAAGAAGAATGCCCATATTAATAAAAAAATAAACTTATTTTTTTAATATAATTTTAAAATTACTATATTGACTATAGGCAAAATCCAATTTTCTGCCATATTTGATTGTCAAAATACTAGTTTGGTTCATATGGTGTGGCAAAATACAACTTTAAGGTAATATATTCCATATCCTAATTTTTTCTTGTATAATAAAGAAGAGCTATAAACCTCTTCATTAGGGTAGAGCATTTATAGAGATTGCTAATTCCATACATAGATCTTGCAAATTTCGATAGATCTCATTCCTATTTCCCCATTCGCAAGACATGGCCAATTGAATGGGAGAAAGCTATCTGCCTAGCCAGGGGGGTTAGGTCTCACTTCTCCTAATAAGTAAAAAACGTCAAAATCTCTTAAAATTATGCATCATATGACATATGTACTGAGTATTTCTCATCAGATTTGCTAAAATACGACCCTTTGTACGTTACAAGCTTTGTCGTTATTTGGTAAAGTAGAGAAAGATTAAAAGCATATGGTAGGTATGAGAAGGGATTTCGATGACATGATTTTTGATTTTCGATTTTGGCGATATTTTTCTAGACAGCAAGAGTTAATCGATAATCTTGCAAATGCACAAATGAGAGACTTTAAGTCACGCGTTTGGATGGTAGGTTTACTGGGTCTTCTATTGTTCGCTGTACGTGAACTATGGGGAATGAATACAGAAAATCTTACATCTACTTTTGTTGTGGCTGGAAGTGACGCATTTACATTGGCTCGCATTGTTTCGTTGTTGGGCATAATGATATGGGCTTTCATTTATATGGCATTTCACTTTTTCGGGATTGCATTTTTATTAAACAAACTTACGCACATTGAGTTATCTAAACTCGCTGTTTTGCAATTATATGTAATTGGCATTCTATTAATAGAAAAAACATTGATGTTTATCATCTTTATCCTTTTAGGTTTCACCACGACTGTGTCCCTATTTTCTTTTGGACCTTTAGCAGGGACCTTTTTAGAACAACCCTTCTTCATCTTTTTCTTTAATCAGTTGACTATTTTTACAGCACTAATTATTGCACTTCAAGTTCGTTTCATACGTGCATTTTCCGATTACAAATCTTCACACATCTTCTTGCTTGTGCTAGCTATGCATGTTTTGATGGCACTTATTACAGCGACAGTTGGCTTCATTCCATTTGAAGAATGGTATGTTGGGTTAATTGAAGGAGGTGCTGACGTTGAATAAATGGGTAACGATTGGTCTCTCGATCGCAATTGCAGCATTTTTAGGAGCTAACGCAATTCTATTATTTAGTGAGAAAAGCATCATTCCAAAAACAATTTACGTTCATGACTATGAAAGAGTAGCAACAGGCTCATTCGAAGAGCAATTACCAAAGGAGTCTTTAGTAGCTCCTGAACAAATAACAACTGTGTATGTCAAAGATGAAAACACAGTTGATGGCTGGCTTGTAAAAGCAGGCGATGTAGTCCAAACAGGGACTGAACTAGCCCAATTAAATACGGCTTCAGCAGATAAGCAACGCGCGATTTGGGAAGCAGAACGAGAAGCGTTAGAACGTCAACTAACTGATATTAATAGTACGATAAGTTCGCTAGAGTCAGATCGTTCTCAAGCTCAATCTGACAATTCCTCAAATGCCAATCATACCGATAGCATTATTGGAGGTACGGATGAGCAGCCTATTGAAGTGGACATTAATGTGGATGTAGAAGTAGATGTACAACAAGACGGTGCCTTTGCCCAAGCCATTTCTCAAGCGGAACAAGAACTTGCTGAAGTAAATCGACAATTGGTTGTGGTGGATGCTCAGCTTGCACAAGAAGGCGCAACAGCCATTATTAGTCCAGTCGAAGGAGTCGTATCAGACATTCGAGATGAGGATGGTCAGTTAGCTGTCGATCTTTATAGTTCGCAGAAAGTCATTGTGACGTATGCGACCGATGAAGAATGGCAAAATATTCAAGCAAATGATCGCGTGAGAATTCAAGCGGACGGATTAGAAAAATCAGTTGAAGGCGTTGTACTTTCTATTTCGCAAGTACCGGCGACAGATTCTGCATGGTTGAGAGCTTACCAAGCATTGGATCCGAAAGAACAAGCAAATCCATTAGCTTATTATGAAGTACGTGTTCAGCCAAGCGAGTCAATTGAATCATTGCCTTTTGGAAACAATACAAACTCCCTTATATTGGTGAATGAAGCGCAAGATGCAGTGTCAGTCCAATCGGCTTGGTTATACGATCGATTTGAACAGGATGCCATAGCGCACATTATCTCTACAAATGGCTTTGCCGTTAAAGCACCTGTTAAAATTGCATTTGATTGGCAAACAAAATCAATTATAAGTGAGGGAATAGAAGCCGGATCGGTTATCGTCTATGAACCATCGATTAGCGATTACCGATATGCTCCAGCCATTTTCTTCCCTATGCCAATGGATCTTCCTTCAATAAAATCAGTAAAAGACGCAGGTTGGAGATTCTATATGAAACACTTAATCTTTTAAGCCGGTGCCAGGTACACAAACATTCACGTTTGTTTAAACAAACGCAATAGTTTGAGTACCTGGCACTTTTGCATCTGAAACAGGTGCCTCACGAATTCGAGAGTATATACGTAGAACCCTTAAGTGAAAACCATCATTCCGCGAATATCACACTCGAAATATAGAATGTCATTCACTCAAGAATCCTCGCATTTGGTATGATAGAAAAAAAGATTTATAAAGGAGCATCTTACGATATGCAAACGTTTGATCAGTACTTTTTGATGAATAATCAAGATGTTATGAATTATGTAATGAACCATGTGGATTCTTTTAGAGATGTCAATGCAGACGCGATAAGCTGTGAAGAAATTGGAGATGGCAATTTAAATTATGTGTACCGAGTTGTAAACAATAACTCGAATGATTCCGTCATCGTAAAACAAGCGGGTACAACTGCTCGCATTTCAGACGAATTTGTTTTGTCTACTAGTCGCAACAAGATTGAAACGGAAGCTTTGCAGATACAGCATGAGTTAGCGCCAGGGTTAGTTCCAAAGATATTCATTCTAGACGAAACAATGAGCTGTTGTGTGATGGAGGATTTGTCCCACTTAACGATTATGCGGACGGCACTCAATCAATTTAAAACGTTCCCAAAATTCGCGGAACATATCACAGATTTTTTAGCCAATACGCTTGTTAGAACATCGGACGTCGTGATGAATCATAAAGACAAAAAAGCACTTGTTCAAGCTTATAGCAATCCGGAGCTTTGTGAGATCTCAGAGGACCTTGTCTTTACAGAACCTTTTCATAACCAGTTTAATCGCAATGAAATCACACCAGGGAATGAAGCATTTGTTCAAACTCTTCTGTATGATCAGGAAGCGTTACATGTACAAGTAGCTAAATTAAAATTCAAGTTCATGAATCATGCTCAAGCTTTGATTCATGGAGATTTGCATACGGGATCTGTTTTTATTGACCAAAATGACACGAAAGTTATTGACCCAGAGTTCGCCTTTTTCGGACCGATGGGATACGATATCGGCAATGTGATGGCGAATCTAATATTTGCTTGGGCTCGTGGTCATGCATATGCAAAACAAGAGTTCATGAGTTGGACAGAACATACGCTAGTTGATGTGATTGAACTGTTTTCGAATAAATTCGTTATAAATTGGGATACCTATGCAACGGAGTTAACGGCAAAAAACAAGGATTTCAAACTCGACTATTTGAATGAAGTCCTTCAAGATACTGCTGGCATGGCAGGACTAGAACTCGCACGACGCATTGTTGGATTAGCAAAAGTGAAAGATATTACGAGTATCGAACCACTTGAAAAACGCTTACAGGCAGAAAGAATTTGCTTGCGCGTTGCGTCTGAATTAATGATGAATCAATCACAGTTCGGCACAGGAGAAGCCTATATTGTGGCACTCCAAAATGCACTGCAGGAGGAAATGAAATGAATGAGCCACTAAATCCAATCGAATGGAAAAATGATGCACTCGTTTTACTCGATCAAACAAAATTGCCGAATGATATCGTCTATGAGGAATTTACAACAGTAGAAGGTGTGTGGGATGCCATCGTCACGATGAAAGTGCGAGGAGCACCGGCAATTGGAGTCGCTGCTGCATATGGTGTGTACCTTGGGGTTTGTCATGTTACTAGTAATATGGAAGAAGAAGTACAAAAACAAGCAGCTTATTTAGCTACATCACGTCCAACAGCAGTTAACTTATTCTGGGCACTGGACCGTATGAAAGCAGTTAAGGCCGACAACCTTAAAGAGGCTTTATTAGAAGAAGCAAAAGCGATTCACAAAGAAGACGAAGCAATCAATCGTGCCATTGGTGAAAACTTATTAACGCTTCTAAATGATGGGATGGGTATTTTAACACACTGCAATGCGGGTTCATTAGCAACATCGAAATACGGAACAGCAACCGCTCCAATGTATTTAGCGAAAGAAAAAGGCTGGGACTTCAAAGTGTTTGCGGATGAAACTCGCCCGCGTTTGCAAGGGTCGACGTTAACCGCTTTAGAGTTAAGTAGAGCGGGCATTGATGTGACCGTCATTACCGATTCGATGGCGGG
>JBFIXW010000106.1:0-7281 GCA_041605715.1 Paenisporosarcina sp. | reverse complement strand
TTCTAGCTAATTTTTCAGATCGCTCCATCATATCCTCGGCCGGCCCAAATCCCTCTTTCAAATACAAAGCTGGGTGATTGCACAATTGCTTCAGCTTGCTTAACATCTTTAAAATAAGTCCTTTTTTCTCGAATCCTGTCAAAGTTTCGAGTTTAAATAACGTTTCCTGTATTAAACTTTCGTACAAAGCAGCTTGTTCTGTCGTTAATGGACAATACTCTCTTTGCTCTTGTTTATTTGGTAAATTTAATAACAAATCTGGGTCTTGTTTCGTTCGACGCATTAAAAATGGTCGTATCTTGGCACGTAACTTTCGTTTATGCTCTTCTGATTCATCTCGTTCAATTGGGGCAATATACCCTTCTTGGAACTTACGGAAATTTCCTAAATACCCCTTATAAATGAAATCAAAAATAGCCCAAAGCTCTGACAATCGATTTTCTACGGGGGTCCCCGTAAGTGCTAAGTGATGATCACCTTTTAATTTGCGAATCGCTCGCGATTGCTTCGTGTGCATATTTTTAATGTTTTGTGCTTCATCTAAAGTCACGCTTGCCCAACTCACTTCGCTTAAAGATTCAGCATCTTGTGAGGCAGTTCCGTAAGTGGTTAAAACGACATCTGGCTTAATTTGTGCTAACTCAGATGCAAAGGATTCATCCTTTGAACGAAGTTGACCATAATGTACATGAACTCGTAGATCAGGCGCAAATCGTGCCAGTTCTTTTTGCCAATTTCCTAGAACAGAAGTAGGACAAATAATAAAAGAAGGCTCCTTGGTGGATTGAGTGCGGTGTATATGCAACAAATAAGCGATAAGCTGCACTGTTTTACCTAATCCCATATCATCCGCTAAACACACACCAAATCCTTGTTCACGCATAAAGACAAGCCAGTCAAATCCTTGTTGCTGATAAGGCCGCAAATCAGTTAATAAAAGAGGAGAGACCGTTGTAGTTGGCAGTCCTTTTTTATCCTGTAATTGCTCTAGGTACCTTTGAAGAGATTGTGTTAATTCAAATTGAAATAACGGATCTTCATCTTCTTCCAAATCATCTGGATTTAACGTTAGCTCTTCAGGTAATTCTCGGAACAGTAATTCCTTAACAGTCCAGTTTTCAGAGTCCGTTTGATCCATTAAGGCTCTAATTTCATGCATCCAAGTTGAATCAATTCTGAACCATTCATTTCCTGCTCGAATAAATTCACGATTTTCATCAACCATCTGTTTAAACTGATCTTCTGATATCTTTTGGCCATTTAAAGAGAAGTGCCAGTCAAATGTCAGGATTTCATTTAAACCTGCCGTGGTTTTAAATGAAGTTGTATTAGCATTGGATTTCACTCGAAGTTTTGACTCTTTAACGGCTTTCAACCATGAAGGTAAAATCACATCAAATCCTAATGCTTGTAGTCGAGCAGCATCATCCCTTAAAAATGCCCGAACATCTAAGTCTGATAAAGTTTTCGAAAGAAACTTGTTTGGGTCAGCTTCTATATTTAACAAATCAATCATTTGTTCTTGAGTTGTTTGAATGAAAGTTCCAAACTCTCTCCATTTATCAGGTAAGGCATCTGTTAAATCTACTTGTTTTTTTCTAAATGGCGGAGTCCAATGAACAGAGCTTTTCTTACCTCGTACGACAGTCTCTAACTGCCAGTCTTCTGAAAGGGATTCAGGTTCACTCAATCGAATGGCTACTACAACATCTGATAGTTGGTTTTTTGATTTGATTGGCCAACCACCTTGTTTAAAGAAGGGCAACAGGCTTGGAATATCTATCATTGTTAATCCCGCACTGTAAAGCTTCTGCTGAATAGCCTGTGATAACACAAATTGACCTGATTCTGTTAACTCGGGGTAATCAATGATTAATCGATTCTCATCCAAAGTAATTGAATCCCACAAGTTTTCGTCATTCCATGCATTAGCTGTATTCTCAAGTGAAGCCAAGAGTTCTTGATCGGTCGGTGAATGACCATTAACTTGGACAAATGGGTGCTTTGTATCACTTGAAAACATTTCAATCATATCGAGAGCGGTAAAATGAGCTGCTTCATCATGATGTAATCCATAAAAGGAAGCTTCATGTCGAAACGTTAAAAATGGAACCCATTGCTCCACAAATAAGCGCATCCCCTCATCGTTGTAGGCATGGAGAGTGAAAGTGCCTTCGTCACTCGGTTCAATTGAAATATGCAGTTGTTTTAAGAATGGTGATACACGAGAAGGATTGTTTGTCATAATGATAGGTTTCCTTTCTGTATCTCTTCTTGTAGAGCTCGTAAACGCTTATATTTAGATTGAATTTCCTGTACATAGGAATTCCAATAATCTACTTTTCCACTTTTCTTTGAAGCTGCTTTCATCTTCTTCCATATGCGTACTGCTTGTTTATAACTATGACGATTTCTTTCACGTACTTCTTTAATAGCTAATACATGGTAAAGAGGTAATGTACTTTGAGGCGATTCTTGAATGACCGTTTTCATTCCACACGATTCTGCATAATCCAGCGTCGAGGAGAATCGATGGTGTAAAGCAACCCAGTCATCAAAACGTTGTTGATCGATTAAGAAATCAGAATATGCACGCAACCCAAAGGAACCGAATTGCCAAAACAATTCTTCTCGCTGATCGTCAGGCATTTCAATTTGCTTATATAAACCATATAACTGAGAAATGATCTGTGATCGATTCCAAGGTGAAAAACTCGAATTAACAAATTCGTGTATAAAAGGACGAATTGCTGTTAATAAAATTTGCAAAGAAACTTGATCGTTCAAAGACTCTGCAAGTTTTGCTACATATATCCATTCGACTAACTGAGAAGATTTA
This sequence comes from Paenisporosarcina sp., assembly GCA_041605715.1. Lineage (GTDB taxonomy): Bacteria > Bacillota > Bacilli > Bacillales_A > Planococcaceae > Paenisporosarcina. The sequence continues at coordinate 4,442 of JBFIXW010000106.1, read as the reverse complement.
ATGTCTTCTACAAGAGTCTCGAGTGAATCCTTTTTTTGTAGAAGAACATAGAAGAGAGCTAAATACAGAGAAGAATCACTTCGATTCTTTTCGAAAAAGGCCATTTCATTTTCACGCATTTTCTTCTCAGTAAATAAATGTTCCCAAAATAACCGCACTAACTGAAATCTTAAAGCGAAAAGCCCATTCGTATTTTGTGCAATTTCTCGAATTTGCTTTGCTAATGAGTCGTAAAAAGGATCAGCAGCAAATAATCGAGGTTTATTCGCAAGAGCTTGCATTTCATGTTGAATGTTTTCAATCTCTGATTGTATGGTAGTTCTCAGATGGAACAATTCATTTTCTTCAATCTGGGTTAGGAGAATTCGTAAAAGTACTGTACTAGTGAAGAGACGGTATAAGGGTTGCCATTCCCGTTCAAAAGGTGTGAATTTTTTGATTCGCTGTTGAATATTTTGTATGGAATAGTCAATACGATATCGTTCTTTCCAATTAGCATCAGCTGAGACGGCGTGGAAAGTAGCTTCAACAACCGTCTTCCAGCTTTCAGGTGTCCGTTCATTAGCTAATAATGATAATTGTTCGGTTTTCTTAAGACGCCATTGCTGTAGCCAATCGGATAAAGATGACTTTTGCTGGTACAAACTAAAAATAACGGCTAACCGATGTCTGCAAAACTCATCGGCAGGACAAGAACAAAACGAAGCTTCTTCGGTAATTAATAACCGAACCTGTACAGGAACAACATCTTGGACAACTCCGTCAATTCGGTGATTATAAGGGTCGTAATTGGTAACTTTAATAGCCCCATTGCGAACAATAAAGGCGGCACGTCGGACAAGCTCCTCATCTTCCGAATGAGAAGGATGCAACGTTTCATATATTGTCGCCATCCATCGCTCTAATTGCGATTGATAACGGACAGTTAAATTAAATAAGGATTGCGTCAAAGATAACATCTCCAAAAAAAAACTTTCCTTTCATTATACGGGTAAAAGGGTGCATCCGTAAATGAATGAGGAAAGAATTAGCGTTGAAATGCAATAAATGATTTCAACATTTGAATAAAAGGATCTTGTTTATCAGCGGGTAGTTCATTAAATACATGGAAATATTGAAAGTAAATAGGATTCGCTTTATATAGTTCCAATATATGATCAGTAGAAAATTCATCATAATCATCTGATTTTTCCTTAGCAATAGGAAGAGTTCTATTCGTCAGTTCTTCAGGATGGAGAAGTGCATTGACAAATACATCTTTTGGAATCCCATAAATCTTACACATTTGAACGAACATTTTGATTGAAATTTGTGCGTTGTTATTCTCATATTTTGATAATGCAGAGGGGGTAATACTTAACTCTTTAGCAGCCTCAATCTGACTCATACCCGACATGTCCCTGTATTGAGCAATTAGTTGATAAATTTCCATTTCATCTCCACCTTTTAACACAAACCATACAAAAAACAATGGCTGAAAAAAGGGAAAATGATGAATTGGAAATTCTGATTTCCACAATGGAAATTCTATTTCGGAAATAATGGATTGGTGATATGATAAAATATAACAAATATTCTAATACTTGTTACTAATTGTTTTATAACTTACGCCTCGGAAAGGTTGATTGTATGCCCACGCTATGAAGTGCAATTACCAGGATTAGAAAAGAGTTCAATGAAAAATCAGTTTGGTCGTCAGGAGTTTCTCGTCTATGTAACTCCAAAAGGGAAAAGGAAGTCGACAATTGTTCAATGTAAGGGGAATGGAAAAGCAATCATACATATGATGAACTTCGATTGTTGCACCATAATGAATTTAGAAATTGATTTTCCAAATAGTATTTGTTCTTTTGAGAGTAATTCAAAATTGGAAGATCAAATTCCTGCATTATTAAAAAATATTTTAACCGGATTTTTAATTCAATATCATACCCAGTCAATTGCATTTTTCACATGTGGGAGACCGGAAAAATAATTCATTCATACTTCGGTCTATTGAAGGTAAATCATACTGTAACCAAGCGCTCAAGAAGTAGTTTGGTTACAGTTTTTTATCATTGATTTTGAAAAAAGTCATGTAAACCTTTTAAACCTAAATTAAGTTAATAGAAATGATTGTTGTCCTTAACTTGTTTGTATTTTGTTATTTCTGCAGAAAATACCTAAAACCGGCATCCACTTAACTGATCCGTCATCATAACTTGTCATATGATTCATAGATTATAAGGGGTGAGCTAAAAAGAATTTGATAGTCTCAAAATATTTCATTTCTAACTGTAAATTTCTAGATTTATCCTGCACGTTTTAGGGTATAGTGTGATAAACTAGTAGTAATCAGAATATTCTGCTAAAAAAGGAGGGGGAACAAATGTTACATGTTCAATTAATGAAACCGTTTTATACAAAGCAGGAAGGTCAGACAATGAAACTGGTATTTGCCTATCAGTACTTCTCCATTCGAAAAGATGAAGAGTTATTTCACTTCATTCCCGTAGAAGGAAAAGAAATTATTGTAAATCTAAATACGTATCAAGTGGAAAATTTGTCAGAAGTGTTTGTGTTCCAAAAAGGAAATCGCTTTATCCGCTTACCACTCTATCAATTACTACTAGTGTCAGATATCCATATTCATTTGCAAACAATTTTGCAACATGGAAAAATGGAGGATTCAGAAATTATGTCCGACGTGTTAGAAGAAGCGGGAGAAGCAATTCATTCTTTAGAAGAGGGATACCGTGATCGAATGATAGATTACGCTCTAGCAAATAGAGATGAAGGCTTGTTTCAAAAACTAATTCAATAACCGTGGAGGCCATGACATTGAAATTTCATACTGAGTAGAAACACCTATCGAATGTTAAAAAACGATAGGTGTTTTTGTGTTGTCATTTGTAGAATTTATACAACAAACGTTCTATTTGGCATGCATACAAAATAAGGTAATGAGTGCCTTATAAAAAGTTCTCAGAAAATTTACACTAGTAGATGAAGTTTAATTTAATTGGGAATATTTCATTCTTGTCAATCATAACAATAAGTTTACACAACATTTATATTCCCATAGTAAACGTCTGATAGAATCAGGTCGTGTAAAAACTAATCGTCGAGGAGTGGAAGTAGATGAAAAAAAGCAGTTGGACAAGCGTTGTAAGTAAAATCGTTTTCTCATTTTTACTTGTCATGTCAACAATCGCACCATTTATTACTTCGTCAAATGTACAAGCTGCAGAGCCGATAACAGTGGCAGAGGCTATAGCCAATAATTCGGGAGCGGCTACGGTTAAAGGTTTTATTGTAGGAACGGCAATTAGTGGGACAAGCTATGACCAAGAAGCACCGTTTACAGCCGCTACTAATGTGGGATTAGCGGATGATCCCAATGAAACGAATCCGACTAAGATTCTACCTGTCCAATTACCTACAGGATCAGTTCGTAAAGGAATCAATTTAGTGGATAATCCTCAAAACTTTAAAGCTGAAGTAACGATTTCAGGAACGCTAGAAACATACTTTTCGGTTCCAGGTTTAAAAAGTGCTAATGCATTTACAATTATTTCAGAAGGTGAAACACCACCTCCCCCACCTAAAGCTGAGGTGTTAGAAAACATCGCTGCTGCACGTGTAATAACAGACGCTGACAAACTTATCAGTGTTACTGGAACAGTAACAACAGGAATTGGATTTTGGGGTGGTAAAGCATTCTATATCCAAGATGATTCTGCTGGTATTTATGTTTATACGTCTGCAGCTGACGTCAATCCGGGGGACATTATTGAGCTTGAAGGAAAAGTAAGTTCTTATAGAGGAGAACTTCAATTTCAACCATCGAAAATCACAAAGCTTTCATCAGGTAACACACTACCAGCTGCACAAGAAATTACACCAGCTGGTGTCAATGAAGAAACACAAGGTGAACGTATTCAATTGAACAATGTTGTCATTACTAACTTAGAAAAAGTAAACGATTACGGAACATTCGAGTTTACTGCAACTCATGAAAATGGTGAATCGGTTGTTATTCGTAACGATAACCGTAATGGATTAGACTATGCTACATTTGCTCAACGCTATAAAGAAGGCGAACTTGTCAATATATCAGGTATAGCCTCTAAATACAATACAACCTATCAAGTAAAAACATTAGGTCTTGAGAGCTTTGACTTGGTGAATAAACCTGCTGTTTACACGGATATTTATCCAGGTACAGTTTCTGAAGGAACTGAAATTGCATTAATTACGCCGATTGAAGGAGCGAAAATTCACTATACAGTTGATGGTACAACACCAACAACAGCAAGTTCTGAATACACAGGCAAAATTGGATTAACAAAAGACACAACAATTAAAGCCATTGCTGTAAGTGATACAACATCTGACGTGTTTTCATTCACATACAAGGTGTTGAAAGTAAGTGATCTTCAAATCCGCGACATTCAAGGAGA
>JBFIXW010000105.1:0-7339 GCA_041605715.1 Paenisporosarcina sp. | reverse complement strand
GGTCGCAGGTTCAAATCCTGCCCCCGCAACCAACTGGTCCCGTGGTGTAGCGGTTAACATGCCTGCCTGTCACGCAGGAGATCGCGGGTTCGATTCCCGTCGGGACCGCCATTTTTATTAAGAAATTTATAAGTTTGGGATAAGCAAAGAAGGTCGAGGAAGCAATTGAGTAAAGGAAGGAGCGTACTGAAGTACGTGACTGACTGAACGATTGAAGCTGACAAAGAGATTCAAAGCTTAGCACAAATTTAATGTGGCTCAGTAGCTCAGTCGGTAGAGCAAAGGACTGAAAATCCTTGTGTCGGCGGTTCGATTCCGTCCTGAGCCACCATTTATATATTTATTGCCGGTGTAGCTCAGTTGGTAGAGCAACTGACTTGTAATCAGTAGGTCGAGGGTTCGACTCCTTTCGCCGGCACCATCTTCATCTGGAGGGGTAGTGAAGTGGCTAAACACGACGGACTGTAAATCCGTTCCTTCGGGTTCGGCGGTTCGAATCCGCCCCCCTCCACCATTTTTAGGGGCATAGTTTAAAGGTAGAACTGAGGTCTCCAAAACCTCCAGTGTGGGTTCGATTCCTACTGCCCCTGCCAATTTATATTTTAATATTATGTTGTGGCGGGCGTGGCGAAGTGGTTAACGCATCGGATTGTGATTCCGACACTCGGGGGTTCAATTCCCCTCGTTCGCCCCATCTTAATAGTGGGGTATAGCCAAGCGGTAAGGCAACGGATTTTGATTCCGTCATGCCCTGGTTCGAATCCAGGTACCCCAGCTTTGCGGAAGTAGTTCAGTGGTAGAACACCACCTTGCCAAGGTGGGGGTCGCGAGTTCGAACCTCGTCTTCCGCTCCAATAGTTTGGCGGCATAGCCAAGTGGTAAGGCAAAGGTCTGCAACACCTTTATCACCGGTTCAAATCCGGTTGCCGCCTCCATATTTTAAATAGTTATCGTCTGCACGCAAGAATTTGCCCGAGTGGTGGAATGGCAGACACGCCGCACTCAAAATGCGGTGCCGCGAGGCGTGCCAGTTCGAGTCTGGCCTCGGGTATCAGAAAAAGCAGTATCTACTTTACGTAGATACTGCTTTTTTGTATAGTTTCGATAATATCACATAGCGGATTTCATTATGAGAAAACCTAACTTCCTCTCTATTCTGAGCAAGCTAGGTTTTTTCTTGAGGTTGTACATATAGGAAGTATTGACACGTGAAATTCGATGCTATTTTGGTTCGTTTTTCGTTGGATGGATTGGTTCTCGTTTTGTGTTTGATTTGGCTGAACGGTTTTGCCCTTTCACATCCAAGTCATCTGGGCTAAGATCATATCCAAAGCCAAATTCCTCTCGATCGACTTTTGCTTTTTTCATATTCATGTTTTCTTTTTGCTTTTCCTTGCCTTTGTTTGTATCCAAATCACTGCACCTCCATTTTTAGTAGCATGTTCACAAATGGATTAATTATGCCTTTTTTATGAATGAAAAAGATTTTCTCTAAGGAATATTTGATAACTATTTTAAAAATGCTCGGTAAAAAAATTGGATTATAACCTTTTTAGGTTGTACATACTTACTAAATATTTAACTGAAAGGGTGATGTATTGATTGCATTAACTTGCTTGTTGGTCTCATTGAATATAATTGATGCAGTTGCAACATATTATGGGGTTTCATCATCACTGATTTCTGAAGCTAATCCATTGTTGGCTTCATTTGATGCTTTGCCCATATTGTTAATTAAAATTCCCCTAAGTTTTTTACTTTTCATCTTCGTTCTCCGTCTTCCTCAACTAATTGAAAGTAAGACTATTATAAATTTATTAATTGTAGCCAATGTCTGTTATTTGAGTGTTATTTGTTTGCATGTTTATTGGATAACAAATGTCTAGGAATATTTTAGTCAGATTAGGGAATACAGGGTAATGTATCTGTATTTCAAGTCATTGAATTAACAAAATTTAAACGATTAAGGGAGATGGAATAATGTCTAAGGTCAAATTAGCAGTTGTTTATTACAGTTCAACAGGAACCAATTATCAATTATCAAAGTGGGCAGAAGAAGCAGCGAAAGAACATGGTGCTGACGTAAAGGTATTAAAAGTTCCAGAAACTGCTCCACAAGAAGCAATTGACTCTAATCCAGCCTGGAAAGCACATGCGGAAGCAACAAAAGATGTTCCAGAAGTAAAATTAGATGATTTAGAATGGGCAGATGCGATAATTTTTAGTGTACCAACACGATTCGGAAATATGCCTGGGCAAGTGAAAAGTTTCTTAGATACTACGGGAGGACTATGGTTTAAGGGCAAGTTAGTCAACAAAGTCGTAAGTGCTATGACTTCTGCTCAGAATCCACATGGCGGACAAGAAATTACAACACTTTCTCTTTATACAACGATGTATCATTGGGGAGCTATTGTAGTTGCTCCAGGATATACGGATCCAGTTCTTTATGAAGCTGGCGGAAATCCTTATGGTACAAGTGTATCCGTTAATCAAGATGGGGAAATGATTGAGAACGTGCAAGGTGCAGTAAAACATCAAACGAAACGTACATTAACCGTAGCTCAATTTGTAAGTGATGGACAAAATCAATAATCGATGGAGAGATGCTACCAAATTTGGTCAGCATCTCTTTTTAATAAATTTATGACTTCTGTTGTATTCTATTCTATGTACGTTATAATTAATGTAAAAGTTTACTAGAATAGGATGAGGTATATGCAAAATATAGGTCAAATTCCAAAACATATTTCAAGCTTAAACGCCTTAAATAGTATTGGTGAAAACATATTGATTGCAGATATGCACTTTCATATTCGTTGGATGAATAGCAACGCATCCGATTTATTGTCTTTGGTTGCCCCTTTGTATCAATTAGAAAGTAGCCACGACTTTATTGGTAAAAGCATGGACTATTTCCATCAAAGACCTGCACGTCAACAAGAAATTATGCAGGCGATTAAGTCGACACATCGGACGCGTATTACGATTAAAGACCGATTTGTTACGGATATCGTCGTTACGCCAATTATCAATCATTCTGAAGAAACTGATGGATACATTATAATGTTGATGGATGTATCAACTAAAGCTGAAGAAGAAAAGAATAAAGAGAAGCTAATTAAATCACTTTCCATTCCAATTCTTCATGTGTGGAAAAACACGATCGCATTGCCTTTAATAGGAGCTTTCAATTCAGAGCGTTCGGATTTACTTCTTACGTCAGTTTTATTTGAATGCTCATCACATAGGATTGAAAATGTAATTATTGATTTATGTGGCGTATTAAATTTCGATCAAGATATACAGTTCCATATTCAAAAATTGCATGATTGTTTGAAATTAATTGGAGCCAAATGTATTTTAGTAGGAATAAAACCCGAGTTAGCAATAACAATGGGTTCTTTAGACCGAGATGTTCAAATTTTTAGTTCAACTCATGCAGGTCTTGAAATGATTATTAATCAACAAAGATAAAATAGCGAGCGTGCATCCAATTTGGTGCAAACTGCAGTTTTCTCCAAAGGATTAAAATGAAGTCATCCACTCATGAAAATGAGTGGTTTTTCTTTTTGCAGCGATGTCGTTATTAACTTTCAAGGTTATTTTTATTTAACAGAATCGAAAAAAATTCTCCGCCGTTCACTTGGGTAAACATTTTTCCAGCTGCTGCAAGCATTTGTTCAGCTTCAGAATTTTCCATAGAAGGACGCAAAAAGAAAAATTGATAAACTTCTGTAGTTTGTTCGTGCACAGCAGTCCTTTTAGAATCTACATACGGGCTACCAAAAGGTCCATGTTGATCTATGAGGGCTAATATACCTTCTAATCGATTGTCTCGACCATTCAAACCTATATAAGAAGTATCTGCGTTACCAAGGACCATATGGATATCACCTTGTATATTCGAAGCATCATATATTCCGACAGGTATTTCATATTCCAGTGAAAAAAATGTATTTAAATCGATCACACTATTCACTGGGGACAGGTAATTTTGTTTTCGAATGCGGCGTAGAAGAGCTTCAATAGATGGTCTATAGCGACCTGGATCTGAACCGAACTTTTTCCATAACTCTCGCCATTCTTTAACACCTTGGACGGATGATAATTCTTTATCCTCTAAATCAAAAAATAGATGCTCTTGAAATAATTGCATACGACCTTTTAACATTTGAGGCGATTCTGACGTTACAAATTTGGTATAATGATTAATGCCTATTTTAAGTTGAGGTTCTAATTGAAAAATATATGGGTCAATGGAGATTTTCATATAATCACCTACATGTTTTTTCAACAGTTTAGCACAAGAAGGGAGGTCATTTCATGAATGTGAACCAATTTCAGCAAGAGTTAATTGAATATGCACATTCCATTGGAATCGACAAAATCGGTTTTTCATCAGCCGATCCTTTTCGTGAGCTTAAAAATCGTTTGAAAAGACAGCAGGAATTGGGATATCAGTCTGGATTCGAAGAGTCCGATATTGAAAAAAGAACAACGCCTACGCTTTTATTAAACGAAGCTGAAAGCATCATTTCGATTGCGATCGCTTATCCATCAAGAATGGAAGATGCTCCTCTAGGAAAGAAAGGTGCACGTAGAGGCATTTTTGCTCGTGCTTCTTGGGGGATGGACTATCACACGGTTTTACGCGATCGTTTAGGGAAATTAGAACAATATATCAAAGAGTCTTTAACAGATGCGCAAACTCGTTCCATGGTCGATACAGGAGAGCTGTCGGATAGAGCGGTGGCGCAGCGAGCAGGCATTGGATGGAGCGCAAAAAACTGTTCTGTCATTACACCCGAGTTTGGCTCATATGTTTACCTTGGAGAAATCATTACGAACATCCCGTTTGCTCCTGATACACCGATGGAAGATGAGTGTGGAGATTGTCGGTTGTGTTTAGATGTATGTCCAACAGGTGCTCTCATTGAAGGTGGACAATTAAATGCTCAACGATGTATCGCATTTCTTACTCAAACGAAGACTACATTGCCAGAAGAATTCCGCACGAAAATTGGTAATCGATTATACGGTTGTGATTCGTGTCAAACGGTTTGTCCAAAAAATAAAGGCAAATTAAACACACATCAACTAGAGTTTAAAGCGGATCCTGAAATTGCTAAACCTTTGCTCGTGCCCTTACTGACAATCAGCAATCGGGAGTTCAAAGAAAAGTACGGTCATGTATCTGGTTCATGGAGAGGGAAAAAACCAATTCAACGTAACGCTATTTTGGCACTTGCTCATTTCAAGGAAGTTTCTGCAGTTCCAGATTTAATTGGTTTATTAATGAAGGATGAGCGTCCTGTCATAAGAGGAACGGCTGCATGGGCAATTGGCAAAATTGGAACGAGTGAAGGCAAACAAGCTTTAGAAAAAGCTTTAGAATTAGAAAGAGATCAAGAAGTAATAGATGAAATTCACAAAGGCTTAGCCTTTGAAACATTATATTGAGGACGTGACGACATGGCCATTCACGTGGTACTTTACCAACCATTAATACCAGCAAACACGGGAAATATTGCTCGAACGTGTGCGGGTACAGATACAAAATTACATTTAATCCGTCCATTAGGTTTTTCTACAGATGATAAAATGTTGAAACGAGCTGGACTTGATTATTGGGAACATGTAGACATCCATTATTATGATGGCTTGGATGAATTATTCGGCAAGTATCCAGATGGACAGTTTTTCTTTTTAACAAAGCATGGATCTAAACCACACACTGTTTATAATTATAGCGAAGTTGATACGGATTATTTCTTTGTTTTTGGAAAAGAAACTTCTGGTTTACCACGCGAAATAATTGATGCCAATCAAGATACCTGCCTTCGAATCCCGATGAATGAAAATATCCGATCGTTAAACTTATCCAACACGGCTGCCATCCTCATATATGAGGCATTGCGTCAGCAGGATTATCCGAATTTAAAGTAATGAAATAAGGGATCGCTCATATGAATAAGGGTTCTCTTCAAAGGTGCAAAACTATAAAACAAAACACAAAAGGGCTACCAATTCACATATGGATTGGCAGTCCTTTTATTTTTGATATATAGGCTTTCTTGTTATTAAAGGGATTATTGCCAACTTAATAGTATTATAGACATAATGAATTTTTTACTAATGCAGCAAGTTAGTTCAAAAAAGGGTATTATTTTTGGGAGGTAATAAAGGTGTCAATAAAAGGTCTTAATCATTTTTTATTTTCAGTTTCTCACTTAGAAAATTCTATTGATTTTTACAAAAATGTATTTGAGGCTAACTTGTTAGTAAAAGGTAGAAGTTGTGCCTATTTTGATTTAAATGGTATGTGGCTTGCCCTCAATGAAGAGAAAGAAATACCTAGAAATGAAATAAACCATTCATACACACATATAGCTTTTTCGATTGAAGAAGCTGAATTTGATAAAATGTATGAGAAATTAAAAGAATTCAATGTGAACATTTTGTCAGGTCGTCCAAGAGATGAAAGAGATAGGAAGTCTATATATTTTACTGACCCAGATGGTCATAAGTTTGAATTTCATACAGGCACATTACAAGATAGAATACATTATTATAAACAAGAAAAAGGACATATGAAGTTTTTTGATTAAAGGATTTCCTTGTTGAACTAACGAGTGCATTGATCCAAGAAGGATTAACGCATTTTTTTGTTAACTAATTGTACTAACGGAGCACGTTAGTTTAATAAAGAATATGGATTACAATTACAAAATTTAAGTAAAGGCAGGTGATAGGTGTGTTTCATTTGAAAAGAAGGACCATATCAATTGTTGTCTTTCTAATTTTTGTTTTGTTAGTAAAAGGGTGTAACGAGGTAAATAAGAATGATGCTGATGAAACTTCTATTTCAGTTATAAAACAATTATTCAAAGTTGATGTCCAGATAATAAACTCGGATGGAAGTAATGGTAAACATACAACAATTACAGATGAAAATAATCTGAACTTATTGGAAAAAGCCTTTGGGGAAATAGAATGGCATCAAAATATTGAGTCAGCAATGGAGAGAAGAGAAGATATCATAGCATCTTTATTTTACGACTTTGATAAAGATATGGAACCAATAAAGTTAGCTGATTACGAAATTTGGTTCGATTCCGAAGAAACAGCAACAATAATTATGGATGGAATCTACGGAAGACTAGATAAAGAAAATACCGAAATTATAAAAAAAATATTATTAAAAAAATAAATTAGAATTTAATTTCAAAAAGGTTTTGTAACTGAAAAAAGAACAGAAGCATCTTCCCTTATTGCCGTGAATGAAAGCGTGCTTTAGTAAATAAAGGAGAATATCTTCTTCAACTAACAAGTGCTT
>JBFIXW010000104.1:0-7349 GCA_041605715.1 Paenisporosarcina sp. | reverse complement strand
TTTGTCGCATTTAAAATGCCTCAAGGTGGCTCTGTCAGTCTAGTGATGATTCCAATTGTATTAATTGCATTCAGAAGAGGCGTAATTGCAGGTATGTTAACTGGGTTGTTAGTTGGACTTTTACAAATAGTTTCTGGTTTAGTTATAGTCGCTCCATTGTCCTTTAGTTTTGTGGTTATGCAAGTAATACTAGATTATTTAATTGCGTTTGTAGTAGTTGGATTTGCAGGGTTACTGCGCCAACAATACTTTAGTGAAAACAGTCATTCACGAACGAAATTAATAACTATTATTGTTATTGCTGTATTTATAGGATCTTTTTTACGGTATATCGTTCATGTGATTACAGGTATATTATTCTTTGGCATGTATGCTGAAGAAGGACAAAATTTATTGATCTATTCAGGTATTTATAATGCAACTTATATGATCCCGGTATTCCTGTTAACAGCGGTTGTAACTTCACTGTTGTTTTTAACTGCACCAAGACTCGTGATTTCCGAGAAGTCTTAATTTAAATCTGATGATTTTCTAGGGGTTTTCCAAATGTTCAGAATGATTCTGACACATGGGAAAGCCTCTTTTTATATGGTATAGTATGGAGTAGAAATTAGAAGTAGAAGGGATTTTGTAACCATGATTGCTAAAACAACAGAAGACTTTGAGTCGTTAAAAACCATTGGACGTATAGTTGCTGAAATTAGAGATGCCATGCGCCTTGCTACAAAACCGGGCATTACTACAAAAGAACTTGATGAAATTGGTGGCAAAATGTTCGATGAAAAAGGTGCTATTTCAGGACCAAAAGGCGAATATGATTTCCCGGGTTTCACATGTATCAGTGTTAACGAAGAAGTTGCTCATGGTATTCCAGGCTCTCGAATCATTAAAGATGGAGACATGGTTAATATTGATGTGTCAGGGTCTTATAATGGTTATTTTGCCGATACAGGTATATCGTTTGTTGTAGGAACAGGCGATAAATTAAAAGAAAAGCTATGTAAAGTAGCTGAAAGCTCATTTGATCGTGCAATGCTGAAAGTTAAAGCGGGTGCACGTTTAAATCAAATCGGAAAAGCTGTGGAACGAGAAGCAAAACAACATGGCTTTACCGTTATAATGAATTTAACTGGACACGGTGTAGGGAAATCTCTACATGAAGCTCCTCAACATATTTTAAATTATTATGATGCATGGGAACCAACGATCTTAAAAGAAGGCATGGTCTTAGCTGTTGAGCCTTTCATCTCTGAAAAAGCAGAACACATCATTGAATCAGGTGATGGTTGGACTTTCTTAACAGCAGATAAATCGTTTGTTGCTCAAATTGAACATACGATTATTGTGACAAAAGACGCTCCGATTTTATTAACAAAAATAAATGACTAACGTGAAGACCTTCTGCCATTAACGCAGAGGGTTTTTTTCATGACTCTGTGAATTTTGATGTCGATTTTTAGCACTAAAACAAGAATCGTCTTCCTGGACCTTTCACTTTCACACGACGATCTTGCTCGTTCAAAGCGAGACCTTCCTCTCTCAAGCGAAGACCTTTCACTCAAATTCGATTTCTATAAGCGAAAGCCCAATTGTTTCCAACAGAAAAGGCTGCATGAGCAGCCCTAATTGGTTCTTTTCGCTACGCTTCTGATGGCATTTCCTGGGTTAGAGACAGTCGGAGGAAAGCTTGCTCTTTCAATTGGTGATCTTGCTCGTTCAAAGCGAGACCTTCCTCTTTCACATGCAGACATTTCACTCAAAATCAATTTCTATAAGCGAAAGCCCAATTGTTTCCAAAAAAAAGACTGCCTAGGCAGTCTAAATTTGTTTTATTGAACTGATGATGATTTTTTTCGGATGAATATAATGCCGACTAGTAGGACAGCACTTAGAAATAGAGCAGCTGTCATTACTAAAAGCTCTTCAAAGCCATTTCTTACGGCAATACCAATGAATGCCCATATAAAAACTGCTGGGTAGGCAATATCAAAATGGTGAAAACGAATATGCAATGCTAAAGCAGCACCTATTGTCATCATGATTACTGCCCATAATGGATCACTTAATCCCCAACCACTCCATTCATAAACTGTAAGGACATAGCTAATGTTGGCAATAGTTGCAACGCTTATCCAACCAAAATAAATCGAAATTGGTAAGCGGCTCGACAAGTGGTTATCGTGTAAAGGATATGTACGATAAAGAATAATTAATGTAAGCAACAAACACATCATCACTAAGACAGTTAAAAGGAAATATTCATAATGCCATAAGAAAATCCAAGCTATATTAAACACACAGCTTATGATGAACAATAGTGAACGTCTTTCATACAGGGCATCCTTGTTAAAGCGATTGCGCCAAAGCCCGATTACCCAAAAAATCAACAATAAATAAATCAGGGACCAAATTGAAAATACATAATCTGCAGGTGTAAATAGTACTGGCAAACGATTTGAAATTTCTCCTGTAGTTTGACCGTTTAAAGGAAGTATATTTGCTAGTGCATTGGTTGTTATGACTGCCAAAAGTGACACTATGACAAGAATATAACGTAACATATCATTCACCTCCTAAAGTAAGTATAGCGACATCTTATCTGAACAACAAATTTAAATTTAACAAAATATTCTGTAAGATAGAATAAAAGAGATGAGGTCTTATCAATGAATCTTAAGTTAAGTGAAATTATGATGAAAGAATACGATGGAAATAAAAAAGCGTATAAAAAAGAATTAAAAGCACTCCAATATGAAATGTTAAACCTTCAACAGCATTTATTCAACCAAAAAGTGGGGTTGATCATCGTTTTCGAAGGAATGGACGCTGCTGGCAAAGGAGGGGTCATAAAACGTGTGACTAAAAGGCTAGATCCAAGGGGATTATTAGTCCATCCGATCGCAGCACCTCAACCTCATGAAAAAAGATTTCATTATTTACATCGGTTTTGGAGAAAGTTGCCTCAACATGGTCAAATCGGTATTTTCGACCGTTCATGGTATGGAAGAGTTCTAGTAGAACGAATTGAGGAATACGCGACAAAATCTGAGTGGCAACGTTCATATCAAGAAATTAATGACTTTGAAAAATTATTAACGGATGAATCGTATATCATGGTCAAATGCTGGATGCAAATTACGGAAGAAGAACAACTAACACGATTTACCGAGAGACAAGAAGACCCTTATAAACAATGGAAACTAACGGAAGAGGATTGGAGAAATAGAGAGAAATGGTCTTTATATATTGATGCAGCACAAGAAATGCTTAAAAAAACGCACACAAACTATGCTCCATGGATAATGGTTGGTGGAAATGATAAAAAATTTGCACGCATTTACGTGTTAAAAGCAATCTTACAGCATATTATGCAAGCATGTGCGAATCGAGACATACCGTATGTTCCTTATCAAGAAGATGTTTCGCAAGGCGAAGAAGCATGATATAATGACGTAGTATTTTCGGAAAATTTAGAAAGACATGGGGGATAATAAATTGACGACAAAAACGTATGCAGAAGTATGGGATTTAGATGTATTTTTCAAGGGAGGAAGTAGTTCTCCTGAACTTCGCGCTCATTTAAATACACTTAAGACTAATTTAGAATCGTTCGAGGAGCAATTGTCTTCGTTTTCTGTGCCCCAAAGTGGTTCAGAAGCAGAAAAGATTGTCTCTATAATTGATGGAATTAAACAAGTTGCAGAAAACTTAACTCAAGCAGGGGCAGTAGTAGGCTGTTATCTAGCACAAGATACAACAGATTCTCAAGCTAAATTACTTCAAGGTGAAATCGGTTCAATAGGTGCACGATTTTCTTCTTCAATGCTAATTGTTCAACAACAGCTTTCTAAAACAGCTGATTCCGTTTGGGCTGAATTAATGAAATCAGTAGAGCTAAGTGAATTCTCATTCGTATTGAATGAATGGCGAGATGAAGCAAAAGAATTATTGTCTGAAAAAGAAGAAGACATGATTACAGCGCTTGGTGTTGATGGGTATCACGGCTGGGGTCAGATGTATGATCTGTTAGTTGGAGAAGTAAAAGTTCGAGTTACTGTTGATGGAGAAGAAAAAGAATTTTCTGTTGGTCAAGCAAGCAACTTAAGTTCGCATTCAGATCCAGTAGTGCGAAAAGAATCGTTTGAAGCGTTAGAATATGCTTGGACTGAAAAAGAGGATTTCTTTGCTAAAACGTTAAATCATATGGCAGGCTTCCGATTAGCTGTTTATAAAAAACGTGGTTGGGATTCAGTTTTAAAAGAGCCTTTACATACAAACCGTATGAAACAGGAAACATTAGATGCAATGTGGGGAGCAATCTCTGCGAATAAAGGACCTTTTGTAAAGTATCTAAAACGTAAAGCGGAAATTTTAGGAACTGACCAAATGAATTGGCATGATTTAGACGCACCAGTTACGGCTTCAACTGAAAAGGTTTCATTCCAAGAAGGTGCTGAATTCATCTTAAAACACTTCGGTAAATTTGGTCCGGAATTAGAAGCATTTTCACGAAAAGCTTTTGAAGATGAATGGATTGAAGCGGAAGACCGTCCTAATAAACGTCCAGGTGGATTCTGTACAGGAATGCCACTATCTCAACAATCTCGTATATTCATGACTTATAGTGGGACAATGTCCAATGTTGCTACCTTAGCGCATGAACTTGGTCATGCTTATCATTCGTATGCACTTCGTCCAGTACATTGGATGAATCGCAGATATGCTATGGGTGTTGCAGAAACAGCTTCAACTTTTGCAGAAATGATTGTGGCAGATGCTGCAGTTAAAGAAGCTAAGTCTGCGGATGAGAAACTAGCCTTGTTAGAGGACAAGATTCAACGCAGTGTGGCATTCTTCATGAACATTCATGCTCGATTTCTTTTTGAAACAAGATTTTACGAAGAGCGCAAAGATGGTTTTGTCCCAGCAAACCGCTTGAACGAATTGATGGAAGAGGCACAACGTGAAGCTTTTGGGGACGGACTTGGAGAAGTTCATCCACACTTTTGGGCATCTAAACTGCATTTCTATATCACAAGTGTTCCATTCTACAACTTCCCATACACATTTGGGTATTTATTCAGTTTAAGTATTTATGCAAAAGCAATTGAAGAAGGAAGTAGTTTTGAAGAAAAATACATTGCTTTACTTCGTGATACAGCCATAATGTCAGTTGAAGATTTAGCAATGAAACATTTAGGTGAAGATATTACTCAACATGCTTTCTGGGAAAAAGGAATTGCTTTATGTGTTCAGGATGTAGAAGAGTTTTTAGAGCTTACTTCATCTAAAGGATGATGATTGATGATTTTATTAGAAGGGAAGACTTGTTATTTAAGAACGCTTTATGAAGAAGATGCTTGGGTATTTGCCAATTTAGTTCATAGAAACCGGGAATATTGGTCCGTTTTTGAACCTAGGCATCAAGACTCTTATTTTACAGAAGCTGTCCAAAGAGAAAAAATTCGTGAATCTTTGCATCATATGAAAAATAAACGCGAATATAGTTTCGGTATTTTTGATCAGTTCACTAGTGAACTCCTTGGGCATATTTCCATGTATAGCGTCAAGAGATTACCATTTTCTAGTGCGTTTATTGGTTATTCTATCGATGAGAAACACGCTGGGAAAGGTATCTCTTCTGAGGCTGTCCAACTTGTCGTTAAATATGGGATAGAATCATTACAACTCCATCGAATTGAAGCGTATGTATCACCAAGAAATGTTGGATCAATTCGTGTTCTAGAAAAAGCGAAAATGCAACAAGAGGGATTGCTACGGAAGTTGTTATTTATTAATGGGGTTTGGGAAGATCATTTTCTCTATGCAATTATTGAAGATGATTATTGAAAGGGTAAGACCGCTTGGCGGAAATATCGGAAAACGTTAAAAACCTGGCTTCTCACTTGAGAAGCCAGGTTTTTTGTCGATTTCCCGGGAAATAAATCGAATCTAAGGTTATATGGTGTACAGAATGAAAAATATATCATATACTATATTCATTAAAACCAATAAGAAAAGTAGGGATTAAAATGAACACTATTCCAAAACCTCTTGTACTAGCAAATCAGTGGACTATCGTCCTTGCTGTCGCTATAGCACTCCTCACTCAAAATGCATGGATATTATTCGTTCCGTTTGTTTCATGTGTGTTAAGTGTTTTTGTAGGGTTTCATCCTGTTATGTTAATCGTAAAGAAATTCTTAAGAAAACCTTTAAGTGACTATATACAAGAAGACAAAGATCAATTGAAATTTAATCAGTGGATGGCGATCTCATTTTTAGCTATTGCTATTATAAGCTATATGTTTAACATGGTAACAATCTTTAATATTGCGACCATTATGGTTGGCATTGCTGCAATGGTTGCTATTCTTGGATTTTGTATCGGCTGCTTTATTCGTTTCCAGTATCAACAATGGCAATATAAGCGGAAAAAAATTGCATAAAAAAGTGCTTAACCGAGAAATTGGTTAAGCACTTTTTAAATTGTGTTATTTGACTACTTATTCCCATTAACAACAACGTCTAATTGACCAGTAGCTGGATGAATGACCAATCCATGAACAGGAACATCTTTAACCATTAATGGATGATTGACCACCATATCAACGCTATTTTTTACAGCTTCTTGTACATCATTAAAACCTCTAAGCCAATCATCTAATTTGACTCCAGAATACTCAAGCATACTAATTGTTTCTTCAGAAATGCCACGAGTCATCATCTTTTGCAACATTTGATCTGGATCTATTGCACTCATTCCACAATCATAATGTCCAATTATGTATATCTCATCAGCTTGGAGCTCATATACCGCGACAAGCAAGCTACGCATAATGCCTCCAAAAGGATGATTAATGACTGCTCCAGCACTCTTGACCATTTTTACATCACCATTTTTTAAATTCATGGCCTTTGGTAGGAGTTCTACTAATCGTGTATCCATACAAGTAAGGATTACGATTCGTTTATCCGGAAATTTTGTTGTAATATACGGCTCATACTGTTTTTCTGTTACAAATGCTTCATTGTGAGATAAGATTTCGTTTAATAAGGACATCGATATTCCTCCTTTTTTTACGTACCTCTTAATTGTAATTGATTTCACGTACTACTTGCTACTTTCATGTCACAATTAAGTCACACCTATTTGTAGAATAGGGGGTTATTGATTGAGGCATTGAACTTCCTTATTTAAAATAAAGACATAGTCAAACTGAGGTGAAGGTATTGAAAGATCAATTAAAACAAAAAGCGATGGCATTTCTAACTCAATATATAAATGAAAACAATATATCCAAAGAAATTTTTAAAGAGAGACAAAATGCAATCCTTGCTTCTATAGA
>JBFIXW010000103.1:0-7395 GCA_041605715.1 Paenisporosarcina sp. | reverse complement strand
CTCTTTAACGATTACTAAACCTGTGCACCAATTAACCAAGGCAGCTAATGATCTCTCAAAAGGCAGATTCGATTTGCCCATAAAGGTTGAGTCTAATGACGAAATTTCTTTCCTTGCCAAGACATTCGACCATATGAGAATTAACATTAATAACTTAATATCAGAAATTCAGCAAAAGGCTCAACTCGAACATGAACTTCAGCAGAATAAACTTCTGTTGCAAGAGAGTCAGCTTTTGAGTTTGCAAAGTCAAATCAACCCTCATTTTCTATTTAATACACTTAACACGCTTTCAAAGAAAGCCTATCTAGATGGGGCTGAAGAAACGAGTGATTTACTCGTTAGTGTAGCGGGGCTATTACGTTACAATTTAAAACGTTTGGACAGGTCGGTTACGCTATTTGAAGAAGTCGTTGTATTGGAACAATATATGGAGATTCAACATGCTAGATTTACAGACCGTTTGAAGTTTCATATAGATATCGACGAAGCTTGTCTTCAATTAGAAATCCCAGGTCTCACTTTACAACCTATTGTAGAAAATGCGGTTATTCATGCGATTGAACCCGAAGAAGACGGTGGAAACATTTGGTTTCGCGTCATTGATGAAGGGGAATGGGTGAGGATTGAAATTGAAGATGATGGGATGGGTATGCCTGCAGAAAAAACAAATCAAATTCTTGATGAAAAATTTATGTTAAATGAAGGTCATTCTACAGGCATTGGATTTAGTAATGTAGTCAAACGTTTGCGTTTGTTCTATGGACTAGATGACGTGATGACGATTGATAGTTTAGAAGGTAGTGGAACGAACGTGATCTTAAAAATACCAAAAGTAAGGAGAATCGAGAACAATGATGAAGCTCCTGATCGTGGATGATGAACCAATAGAGCGTGATGGGATGCAAGCGATTTTGCAGAAAGCTTATCCGAAGCTCGAAATTAAACAAGCAAAAAACGGCAAAGTTGCTGTAGAGGTAGCAGATCACTTTAAACCGGATCTGATAATGATGGATATTATGATGCCAGGTATGACTGGACTAGAAGCAGTTGAAATCATTAGTGCCAAAAATCCAGACATTAAATTTGTTATGGTGACAGCATTTGATATGTTCGATTTCGCTAGACAAGCATTGAAGTTAGGTGTAAAAGATTATTTATTAAAACCGAGTAAAGCAAGCGAAATTGTAGCAACGGTTGGAAAAGTCTTGGAACAAAGTGAATTTGAACATCGCTCATATACAATGAGCAAAGCTCAGCAGGAATCGATGCAAAGAGCACTAACACTTGTCGAAACCGATGTCGTCACACAGTTACTATTTGACCACGTTCATGAAGTACATATCGACATGTTATTGGAAATGTTAGACATTCGCTCGACAAATGAAAAATTCGTCTTGGTACTACTGTTACCTGAAGGGTCTGAAAAGCAATATCCGGCCGTTAAAGAGAAGGTTAGACAAACCGGTTCGGGATGGGTTGGTGCATTGTACGGACGCCAACTTCCTATTATTGTTTTCCGAAATACTGATAAGTCTTTCCGTTCACAAGCCATTGCTCTTGCCAATGAAATCCTCTCAATTGCAAAAAAATCTAATCAACAAGAAGAGTGGTTTATAGGAATTGGAAATGAATGTGGTTCACTAGAACAAATTAGACAATCCTATCAAGAATCATTAATTGCAACAATGGATACAACACTTGCTGTGAAATACCGTTTTTATTCAGACGTTCCAGCAATGAATAGTGAAATGGATGCCAACCTATCCAAACAGCAGGAAAAGGAATTTTTCGATCAAATACGTCTTGGGCAATGGGATCAAATTCGCTCTTATGTAATGGATTTAATCCTTCGTTATGAGAACGAGGGAGCACTTTTGCTTCAAACACAACAACGTGTGCAGGAAATCCTTTGGATTACGACAAGAGTAATGAGCGAGATGGGCGTAGAATCGGAACCCCCTTTCTACTCTTTCCAAGCCTATGACTATCGACAGCTTCGTTCAGAGACTGATAATTTACTAGAGAGAATGAAAAAGTCTTATGTAGAACACTATGATCGAGTTGAAGTGGACAAGATTCATCAAATAAAACAATACATTATCCAACACTCTCATAAAGATATATCGTTGGATGCTTTAGGAAAAAAAGTAGATTTAAGCCCAATTTATATTAGTAAGATGTTTAAGGAAAAGCTCGGAGTGAACTATATTGATTTCTTAACGGAATGTCGGATTGAAAAAGCGAAGAAACTTCTTAGTGACCCTGAAATCAGTTTAAAAGAAATTACGTTTGAGGTTGGTTATCACGAGCCTAATTATTTCAGCAAGGTTTTTAAGAAGATGTGTGGTGTTTCTCCGAAAGATTATCGGAAATCAATTATAGGTAAAAAAGAATGAGGGGGAGGGGACCAATGAGACGAATCAAACGTATATCAAGAATCATTTTGTTCGCATTGGTACTTGTCTTCATCTCGTCTGGTTGTGATGCAGAGGTAACAAAAGTCTCTGAAGTAAAGCCACAAACAAAGCCAGCCGAAGTATCTACACCTATAAAATCTGATGATGAAAAAATCAAAATTGGATTTTCTATGGATACTTTACAAGAAGAGCGATGGATAAGAGATAGGGATTTGTTTAAGGAATCGGTAGAAGCTTTAGGAGCGGAAGTGGAAATACTAGCTGCGAACGGTGATGATGCCTTACAGATTTCTCAAGCTGAAACTTTGATTAGCCAAGGGATTGACCTTCTTGTTATTGTTCCACATAATGCCGAAGCAACTGCGGCCATTGTTCATAGGGCACACGAAGCAGGAATCAAAGTTATTGCGTATGATCGACTCGTGAAAAATGCAGATATTGATTTATACGTATCATTTGATAATGAACAAGTAGGAGAAATGCAGGCGAAAGCTATCACTAAGTTGGTTCCTAAAGGTAACTATGTTTACATAGGAGGGGCCGTAACAGATAATAATGCGATTTTATTTAAAAAAGGTGTATTTCATGTGCTCCAACCACTTATTGATAGAGGCGACATTAAAATCGTATATGACCAGTGGACAATGGATTGGAACCCAGCGAATGCGTTAGCAAATATGGAGTCAGCCCTAAAAGCCAATGGCAATCAAATTGACGCAGTCATTGCTGCTAATGACGCAACTGCTGGAGGTGTCATACAAGCACTTACTGCAAATGGACTTGCAGGGAAAATACCAGTAGCCGGTCAAGATGCTGAACTAGCAGCGGTGCAACGAATTGTTCAAGGTACTCAAACCATGACTGTTTACAAACCAATACGATCGCTTACAGAAAAAGTTGCACAACTTGCCGTCAATCTTGCTAAAGGTGAGGATATTGATGCTCACCAGAAAGTAAACAATGGCAAAATTGAAGTTCCATCTGTTCTCCTTGCTCCCATCGCAGTTGATCAGTCAAATATCGATGAGACCATTATTGCTGATGGTTTTCATTCTCGAGAAGATGTTTATATGAATGTAGGTAATTAGAATCCAGCTACTTATCTCGTTAAGGGGATTAATAAGAGCTAGTATATAAGATTCGATGGCCATGAACACAGTGTTCATGGTTTTTTGTTGTATGGAGATAACAGGTAATATGCGGATGGTTTCTTTGTGAATAATCCCGTAATTTTATTCGTGAATCCCGTAAATTCGAAAACTAATCCCGTAAAAATAGGTTCAAATCCCGTAAAATAACACCTTTTTAATGCTAAAATTTAACAAGTTGCAGGAATTTTGGAAGTCTTTGGAGAAATGTGTGTATGGGAGAGTTTACACTGAAAGGTTTCATAATAAATGATATAAATTGGAGTTGTTGTGATGGGTTTCTTTTTATTCTTATTCGTATTTATTGTTTTGATTTTAGCTATTAATAAGACAATTAAATTTTCATCATCAATATTAATTTTACTAATATTCTCCATAATAACGAATGTTGCCTTAGCGCAGAATTATACACAAAGTTTAATTCCTGAAGCGAATGATGGACTAAGCATTTCAAATCGATTAGCTTACATGATAATAGGAGAAGATCGCTGGTCCCATGAGTTGTTTGAATCTACATATAATACATCAACTATACTTTCGATTGTACTTATAGTTGTCTATTTGCTCACATTGATAGTAGAAAAGTACTTAAGAGAAAAGTCGTTAATAAATAATTATCTTTAAAAGGAGACTCCTATGTATTTGTTGAAAAACGGTCTTGTTTTAGATATAAGAAGTGGTGAATTTCATAAAGCAAATATCATAATCGATGAAGGTAGGATTGTTTCAATCGAGGAAAATCACAATGAATGTTGGAAAACGGTTAAAGTAATAGATGTAACAGGTAAGTATATTATTCCAGGTTTAATAGATATGCATGTTCATATTAAACACAAGTTCGCTCCATTATTTACAGCAGCGGGAGTGACGACTGTTCGAAATACAGGAGGAAATGTTACCGAATTAGAATCATTGAGAAAAGCGACTAGAGATTCGACAACTCCTCGAGTTATTTCAGCGGATCGTTTAATCGACGGTCCCCCTGGATTATGGGGAGAAACGAGTCCTTGGAACCTCAATGTTTCTAATAATGAAGAAGCAAGGAATGAAGTGAAGCGACAAGTTGAAGCTGGTGCTGATTTAATTAAAGTATATGGCTGGTTATCAAAAGAAAATATGAAAACAGTTGTCGAAGAAGCGAAGAAACATCAATTAGATGTTAGTTGTGATCTAATTTACTCAACTGACGTGACTGCAATCGATGCGGCAAAAATGGGTATTAAATGGAATGAACATGCATCGGGAATTCTTCAATTATTATTTCCGAAATGGTCTATGAAGGCAGAAGACACTATTTGGAATGAGATTGACTGGAAAAAAGATTATCGTCAAGAATTAGAGCCGATTTGTCAGGAATTAATCAATCATGGTGTTATCATTTGCCCGACATTAACTCTTTACGATCAGTTATATCGTATGCCAGATGTATGGAAGCCAACAGCTGAACTTCCAGCGAGTCTTTCGAATCCTCAAAATCTAGTTAGACAATGGACGTATTTAGAATCGTTAAAAGAAGCATTACATAAACAGGGAAAACCAATACATATTATTAAACAAATCGTAAAGCTTTATCACGATTTAGGAGGAATGATTGTTGCGGGGACCGATACGCCAGCAGGTGTTTGGACATATCCTGGCCTTGCTCTTCACCGAGAATTGCAACTACTAGTAGAGTCGGGTTTAAGTGAATTGGAAGCATTGCAAAGTGCAACAAGGAATGCTGCTTTAGCTCTTGAAATAGAGAATCTCGGAGAAATCAGGACGGATTTCATTGCAGACTTATTAGTGTTAAATAAAAATCCTTTAGAAAATATTGAACATACCTTGTCCATTCACCAGGTTATTAAAGGTGGGAAAGTATACGAGCAAAAAGAGATATTAGCATCCGTTCCATCCGATGAAGAAGTAGAGATTATCATGAATAAGTTTATTCGAGAATTTCAAGACGGTTTTTTTGTAGGAAAACTTTGAGATTAAACAATAATACGGGGGAATTTTAATGAAACTTGCTGAAGCATTAATAGTAAGAACCGATTTTCAAAAGCGATTAGAACAGGTCAAGCATCGGTTGCTTTTAAACGCTAAATTCCAAGAAGGAGAATCGCCAAGCGAGGATCCGAAAGACTTAGAAAAAGAATTAAAGCATTTACTAAAACAATTAAAACAACTCATTCAAAGAGTTAATCGTACAAACTTAGTAACACCATTTGATGAACATCGATCACTTGGGGATGCTTTAGTCGAACGGGACCTAATTGGTCAAGAAAGAAAAATATATAGCGAATTACTGGACCGCGCATCCGTGCGGCATGACCGATATTCAAAGACAGAAATTAAATTCGTCACGTCAATCCATGTCAAAGACACACAAAAGCATGTAGACGAGTTATCTCTCAAATTTCGATTGATTGATACTCGAATTCAAGAACTGAATTGGTTAACAGATTTAGTCGATTAATTGAGCAAGTTGGTAGCAAAATGAAAAGGTGAGTATAATCCGCCAACTGGAAAAGTTGGAACTCAATGGCAAAGGTTCAGGGGTAACCTTGAGGTTCAAATCCTCTCACAAGTTAAACCCATGACAGTCACAGTTTTACAAGTTACTTATACAGTTTACTACCGCGTACTGATTTTCATTTTGTGAGGGTGGATTAGGGGATGAAATGTCAAAAAGGAGCTGCTACGGTGGCTCTTTTTTGATTAAACAAAGCTGTTATGAATAAAAATAGTGAAAAATTCTATTAAGATTGGCGTGAAAAATGAATGATGAAAATGAAGTACATCATATATCTTTTCGTAATTGCCTCGCTTCTTGTAGCTTGTAATACTTCTAACGGTTCAGGTGAGATACAAGAGAGAGTGAAACCGTCAGTGAAGGGAGTAAGTGATGTTGATGTCGTGAACACTCACGGTGGAGTTGAAGGTGTAGAAAAAATGCAGGTGTTTTATGAAAATACTCAAAAAGGGATAGCTGCCGACTTACGAATTGTCCACTACACGATTGAAGGAGATCCAATGGTTACGGATTTAAGCTATAACGGGGATACGATTGAAGTGAAACACGATACGACAAGGGATACATTTGGAAGTGGTCAAGTCACTACAAATACCTGCGGCAATATGTTGGTGGAGTCATATCCGACCAATATATCGTATATTGTAACCGACTGTAAGGGGATGCCTTATGGGATGGAGAGTGTTTTACAAATAGACTATGACATGAATCAGCAAGATTTGTTTGAAATTGAACTGAAGTATGGTGTTGAGCTTGAGAACGAAATAAATACGGTAAGTAATACTATGAAAAAAGTTATCAATGCAAAAGAACTTCAAAGTAAGAACGATTTTGAGTTACCTGAAAGTGTTATGCAAGAGGTTTATAAGAAATTGGTGCTGATGAGTTATTTAGGTGAAAAAGACTTGCAAGCTAAATGTGATGAGGAAGATGCAACGAACTATGAACTGAAAATGCATCTAAACAGAGGTCATCGTGATTTTCGTTGGACTTCGTGCGATCAAAGTTATGATGGTCTGAAATTGACGGAAATTGCAGAGTACGTCATTGAACAATCCGAAATAGAACAAAGTGAACTGCCAGATGTTGAGGTTCAAGGCTACGTGCTCGAAATTAAAGACAATATGCTGCTCATCGTGGAAGGTGTAAATATGCTTGAAATTGAATGGCTTAAAGTGGAATTACCTCAAAATGATCTGGATACATGGATTTTTGATTTCACTAATTTAGAAGGAGTTAATACTGATGAATTCAAAATTGGTGATTAAGTCCACGCAACGATTCAGGGGGATATCATTGGTACTAAACCAGG
>JBFIXW010000102.1:0-7408 GCA_041605715.1 Paenisporosarcina sp. | reverse complement strand
GATTCACAGGGCATATTCAAGGATTCGTGATACCAATTCTAAAATTCACGTTTTCCACACAATTTCATCGCGCATAAAATAAAGCATTCATGTTTATAATCAAGCTAAATTGGGTAGAATAGAAATACAAGTTAAAGATATACATATAAAATGTTGATGTTTTGTTCGGTGGATGCTTTCCGGAGGCAAGACTTTAGCCGCTTCCCTCATTTACGCTCTGTTACGGATCTAGATCACTTGCTAAATCTCTGGGAGTTGCCACCTTCATTTCAATCAACTGAATTCTCTTGTAGTCGGTTCACTCTGAAAACATCGTGAGAAAATATGCACCACATTTAGCTGTCAGATACAGTTGAGACAAGGATGCTAGCGTTTCGTTTGAGGTTAGCAAATGGTATATCCAAAGACATTCTAAGCATATTTCCAATTAAAATAGCAAACTGTGTCTAAATGCAAATAAAACTTATTACAATTCAACTATTTATGAAAGAGGTTCAACATCTTACTTCCATTCTTTAGAATATTGTGGTAATTTTAAAGAATAGAAAAACCATCGGGAATCGATTTGGAAGGAGATTGAAACTAACTTGATTGGCATCATATTATTAGTGTTTGTTCTATTGCTTATGTTTTCTTTTGCAATTTCTGCCTTCTTCAGTTCAAAGCAAGAACAAGTAACCACTCTTACTAAAAAAGAGTTACGTGAGACACTCGACTCATTACAGAGTGAGCACGAACCTATAACTAAAATTGACGTATTATAAACATTCAAATGAATCCTTGTGATTCTCATTTGAATGTTTTTTGGTTTTTATTCTGAAAAATCTGATACATACTTTCCCGGGAAATAAATTAGCGTAAAATAGGCCTCATTCACAGATTTGACTTAACTGCTTTGTGAATATTGCATTGAATCATGACAAGTCTTAGAGCGGTTTGGTAAAATGACGTAGGAAGATTCGTTAGAGGAGGACCTCAATTGAAATTAAATAAGTTTATGGGTTCTATTATTTCTTGTGTGTTATTGGTGAATATGATTGGACAAGTTCCCGCTCATGCAGAAGAGAACAAGAACATAATGGACGAAAGTATATATGATTTATTAGTGGATCGATTTTTTAATAAAACCGTACAAAATGATTTCGAAGTGAATACACAAGACCCAGCGGCGTTTGCGGGTGGAGATTTTCTTGGAGCAGTAGAAAAGATCCCTTACATTAAAAAAATGGGCTTTACGGTTGCGTCATTAGGACCGGTGTTTTCGACAGATACATACGATGGAAAGCGTGTTACTGACTATTCAACTTTCGAGCGACATTTTGGTACAAAAGATGAGTTCAAAACCTTAGTTGCCGGTGCACAAAAACAAGACCTTAAATTATTGGTGGATTTTCCGGTTCAGCAAGTGAGTGCAAACCATGTGTGGGCAAAAGAAAATCCCGAATGGGCGACCATAAACGACGACGGCACGCTCGATTGGGATATGAATAACGAAGAAGTTCAACAAGCAATCATACAAGCTGCTGTTAAATTTGTGGATGAATTTGCGGTTGATGGTATTCGAATTACCTCTATTGAAGGTGTTGATACAACGTTTTTAAATGACATGATTCGTGCTTTAAAAGATAAAAACAAAAAACTGTATGTCATTAGCAATACAGATAGTGAAGCGGATTTTGACTTGACTGTATCTGAGTCGAATACCGATCTTGCTCGAAATGCTTTTAAAAATGTGGATCTACCGACTGAAGACTTTGGGATGACACTCAACCACTCCAACATGATTCGTTCAGTCGATCACATGAATGGCCGTCGCTTTACTGCCGATGCGGCAGAAGAAAATATGTTTCCACCAACTCGATGGAAAATGGCATTCGCAACAATGATGTCGATTCCTGGAGTGCCGGTAATAACATACGGTTCAGAAATTGCGATGAATGGTGAACAAGCGCCAGAATCCAATCAAATCATGAACTATAAAGTCGAGGAAGAGTTAATTAATTACGTTGGGGATTTACAAAAATTACGCAATGGTTCAGCAGCTTTACGTTCTGGTGAGATGGAATTATTGCATAATGAAAATGGATTTATGGTATTTAAACGTTGGAACGAAAATGATACGTGGGTTGTTGCTATCAATAACACTAGCAGCACACAGCAATTTGATTTAACAGAAGATATGATGGGTGCGAATGTAGAACTACGCGGTCTAATGGAAAGTGATATTTTAAGACAACGTGAGGATGGCACATATCGGATAGTTGTAGATCGAGAAATTGCCGAATTATTCACCGTAAATGAACCAAAAGGGTTAAACAAAGGATATTTAGCAGCGCTAGCTATGGTTTATGTATTATTTCTTGGGTTCCTTTACTTAGTATGGCGTAAAGGAAAGCAACGTAAAAAGGATAAATAAATGAGGGAGTCTTTATTCCACTGTGAATAAAGGCTCTTTTTTTTTGTGGGATCTAATGTTGTAAAACAAATAGTTAAAGTTGTAAATTATTTTGCTAATGTTGTAAAATTGAAAGCTAATGTTGTAAAAAATGAAGCTAATGTTGTAAAACAAGCAAGTTACAGCTTAGCTAACCGACGTCTCTGTCCAACAAAAAACGCTTAAGACAAGGAACATCTTAAGCGTTGATTATTATTATTTAGCTCGATAACTCGCCATGTTCACTGGATCTTTCGGTGAAGAATAGGGTGGAGCATAAGCAAGCTCTAATGCTTGCAAGTCATCAATGGTCAATCCAGCGTAAATAGCTGTAGCGATGACGTCGATTCGTTTATCCACACCTTTTTCACCGACGGCTTGTGCACCTAAAACTTTGCGACTTTCGGCTTGATAATGAACTTTTAAAAATAAATCCCCATGATCTGGATAATAGGTTGCATTTGATTTGGTCTCTAGAGTGATGGTATCAAACTTCATATCCGCTTCTTTTAAGCTTCTTTCTCCAAGACCTGTCATCCCAACACTTAAGTTAAAGACTTTGGCAATTGATGTTCCAAGCATTCCTTTAAAAGGTATGTTATTTCCTGCAATATGATTTGCTACGATGTAGGCTTGGCGGTGTGCTGGCCATGCGAGAGGAACTCGCTTTGGTTGTCCGGTAATGAAGTCTTTATTCTCAGCTGCATCTCCTAAAGCATATATGGCAGAATCATTGGTCTGCATGAAGTCGTTCGTAACAATTCCACGCGTATCGCCAATTGTAAGTCCCGCTTCTGAAGCCAGTTCAGTAGAAGGGGAAACTCCAACAGCCATCAAGATGAAATCGGCTTCCAAGTTTTCGCCTTGATCTAACATAATGTTACGACCATCAACATGCGTAATAAAGTTATCCTTGTAAACCATAACGCCGTGTTCATGTAATTCTTTTTCAACGATATCTGAACTATCGACATCTAAAATGTTCATCACTTGTGGTGACTTTTCAACCAATGTGACTTTCAGTCCTAGATCCACAAAATTTTCAGCCATTTCTAGTCCAATAAAACCTGCCCCAACAATCACACAACTCTCCGGAGACTTCGCTTCAACAAATGAATGAATGTTGCGCATGTCTTCAAAATTTCGTAACGTAAAGACTTTTGCGCTTTCCAATCCATCTGTTTTTGGAACGATTGGTGTTCCTCCAGGTGATAAAATGAGTACATCGTATGCTTCTTCAAAGGTTTTATTAGCAAGTAAGTCTTTCACTTCAACTACTTTTTTCTCCCGATCGATGCGTATGACGCGATGCTTCATTTTTACAGTAATATTCTTTTCATCCTTAAATTTTTCAGGGGTCGTGGCAATTAGATCTCGTTCATTCTCGATATGACCGCCCAAGTAGTACGGCATGCCACATGCAGCAAAGGACATGGTTTCGTCTTGATCAAAAACGGTGATTGAGGAATCTTTATCTAAATAGCGGATTTGGGAAGCAACGGTTGCTCCACCCGCGACAGCACCTACTATGACAATTTTAGGCATGAATAAACTCCATTCTTATGGCTGTATTTGGTTTGAAAAGAAAATCGCTAAGGTTCCAGGTCCGGTGTGAGAACCAATGGCAGAACCTATCATATAAATTTCAACATTTTTAGGATGGAACGTTTCTTCGATCATCGCTTTCATTTCTAAGGCATACGCTTCATCATCACCATGACTAATAGCAATTGTTTGTTCATGGAGACGTTCTCCGCGTTCCTCCATTAACTCCAAAATGCGTTTGTTAAGTTTTTTACGACCACGCAATTTTTCAATCGGCACTAACTTACCGTCTTCCATGTGAATAATCGGCTTAATATTTAATAAGCCCCCGATAAATGCGCTCGATTTCGAAAGTCTTCCACCTCTGGCCATATAATCTAAATCTTCAACCGTCACTAAAGATTCCATATGTGCAGCTTTAAAACGAATAATTTCTTCGATTCGCTCTAGAGGTTCACCTGCTTTGTGTAGACGATCTGCTTCTTTTATTAATAAACCATACCCCAAAGATGCACACTTTGAATCAATAATCGTCAAATTAAAATCAGGGTATTCTTCCTTCACTTGGTCATGAATCATGACAGCCGTATTATGAGTTCCTGATAGCTCAGATGAAAAGGCAATGTATAGACCTTCTTCACCAGATTTTGCAAGTTCTTCAAATAACGAAAAAAATTGTTCTGGTGAAGCTTGAGATGTTTTTGGCAGTTTTCCAAGTCGAATGGCTGCAAATACTTCTTTAGATTCAATCGTTTCTACATCTAAATACTCTGCTTCCTCAATTTGAACACGTAGAGGAATTAGGGTCACAGGATTCGTTTTGTAAAATTCTTTCGGTAGATCGCAGGCACTGTCTGCAAATATTCTCATTTCCATCCCCCAAATAATTCTTGTCTTTTTTTATAAGTTTAAACGTTGTTGTAAGTAGTTCGCAATACCGTCCTCGTTATTCGTACCGGTCACTTCATTGGCTAAGGACTTTAAAGGTTCAATCGCATTGCCCATTGCTACGCCTGTGCCAGCATATTCAATCATTTCTAAATCATTGTCTTCATCCCCAAATGCAATGATGCGATCTTGAGGAATGTTCAAATGTTTAGATACATGAGCGAGCCCAACAGCTTTGCTTAAACCGCTCCGAACGATTTCTATGACATGCCAAGGTGCACCCCAACGTCTATGATCAATCACTTCAGCGTGAACATCATGTAAATGTTGTCGGATGGCAGAGACTTCAGATTCTTCTGCATGTATGAGGATACTCGTTGGGTCAGCTTTTAAATAATTGCGAATGTCACCAGTTGTTATATGTGGATTACCGAAGCTGAATATATCAAGCAGTTTTTCATCATGATAATGTAAGTATACATCGTCCATAACCTCGGCAATGATATTGTGGAATTTAAAATCGTGTAGAGCGTCAATGACTTCATTGACCACCTTTAAGTTAATCGGCTCATGAACGGTTTTAAAACCTTTATCCAAAGGATGGTGCACAAATGCACCATTAAAATTTACAATGGGTGTTTCAATTTTTAGTTGTTGATAATAAATTTCACTTGCCCGATAAGGTCGACCGGTCGCAATCATGACCTCATGTCCATTTTCACGAGCTTTATTTAACGTATGTAAGGTTTTTTCTGAAATGACTTTCTCGTCAGTCAATAAAGTTCCGTCTAAATCTAAAACGATTAAATGTGGTTGCATGATGTAGAACTCCTTTCCTTCTATATAAAGTGTATCTTCACATAGTGGAATCGTCAAAAATATCCAACTCATTTTTGAACTTTCAGAAATATTTTGCTACGATAATAGTATGTTGAGCTAAAAGGATGTGTAATGTATGATTGTTGATCACGAAAAGTGGAGCAATGTTCCTCTTTTGCATGTATATAAGGAAGAATATAAAAATAAACAAGTTCCAGTAGTTTTCTTTTTACACGGTTTTACGAGTGCAAAGGAGCATAATCTTCATTATGCTTACCAGTTAGCTGAAAGAGGAATGCGTGTTTTATTGCCAGATGCGCATTTACACGGTGAACGTCATGAATCTTTGGATGAAATCCAATTATCGTTAAGATTTTGGGAAATTGTTTTAACTTCTATTGAAGATGTCAAAACTTTAAGAAGTGAATGTATCAATCGTCAGTTATTATCGGACGATACGAAAATAGCGCTTGCAGGTACATCAATGGGAGGAATTGAAACATTAGGTTGTTTAAAAGTGTATCCATGGGTAGATGTCGCAGCCGTGATGATGGGATCACCTGGGTATGTCCAACTGGCGAAGGCGCAGATGGCACAATACGAAGCACGCGGCTTTAAACTGCCAGTAACCGAAATCGAGCGTAAACAAATTTTAGAGACGCTAAGCAATTTTGACTTAACGAAAAATCCGGAAGCGTTAAATGGACGACCTGTTTTCTTTTGGCATGGTCAACAAGACACAGTTGTTCCATACGAACCAACATATAATTTCTATAACGCCATCAAAAAATCGTATGCTGAACATCCTGAACGATTTCAATTTAAGTCAGATCAACTAGCAGGACATGCAGTTTCAAGAAAAGGTTTACTGGAAGCAACGGATTTTCTGGCAGAGTATTTGTCAGTCTAACCGCGATTTGATATGATGGAACTATACCAGATTCGGAAAGGGGTATGAATATGGATCAAGATATGCGCGAAAGCATGATGGGTGCACTTGAAAACGTGATTGACCCAGAACTTGGGATTGATATCGTTAATTTAGGTCTCGTTTATGATGTCGATTTGTCTGAAGATGGATTTGCAGTTGTAACGATGACGTTAACATCACTAGGTTGCCCAATGGGACCAATGATCGTTGATATGGTTAAGACATCATTATACGAATTACCGGAAATCAAAGAAGTGGACGTTAATATTGTTTGGACACCAGGTTGGTCAAAAGACAATATGTCACGTTACGCGAAAATGGCACTCGGTGTCAGATAATCTATGTGCATACAGTCCTATGATTCAGTGAAAGCTGAATTGTAGGGCTTTTTTTTGATTTCATTTGATAAGCTATGACTTTAATCTGAACTGGTGGTTCCAACAGCAAAGGCTGCTTAAGCAGCCCTAATTAGCTCGTTTCGCTAAGCTTCTGAAGGGATAGCCTACATTCAATTGAATTGGTCATGAGCTTTCACTTTCAAATGTAGATCTTGGTCTTTCAAAGTGAGATCTTGTTCTTTCAAAGGTAGACCTTCCACTAAATTTCGGATTCTATGAGCGAAAGCCCAGTAGTTTCCAATTTAGACGGTTGAATACACCAGCTAGGGAGTCCAATAGTTTCCAAACCGAAATGTTAAATAGGAGGATATTTCAATCTACAATCACTTTTCTTTACAGTTTTCCTTGTTCAATCGTATAATAGTCAAAAAAGGTCAAACTTTGAGGAGTGGG
>JBFIXW010000101.1:0-7419 GCA_041605715.1 Paenisporosarcina sp. | reverse complement strand
TCCATAATTTCCTCCTACTCGGCTCAAATTTTATGCCACTACTATTTATGACCTAAAACAAATGCACGAAATAAATTTAGGATTTCTTCTCGAGCTTTTTCTGTGTTGTTTTCATTGGTTAGTTGGTAACCAGCATGATAAGTTCGACCCTTATAGTAGGTATATAATTCATTTGCAGATGTGGCTACTGTCGCTATTTCATTTTTGTCTTTGTTGTATTGATAATAGGTATAGACGATTGATCCATTTGTCGTTTTCACTTGATGGAATATTGGAGTATCTTCAATTAATACTTCTCTTCTCAATTCATTGCCTAATGTATCTTGTTTTTCTTTAGAAAAATCATATTTTTCTAAAGGGTTTTCTTTTACGTCTGTTACCGAAATTATAAAAAACTCTTCAGCTTGTTCATATGAATCTTTGCTTAAATAGGTGAATTGAGCTTGATTTTGTACGTTACTCTTCTTATGTTCAGAAGTAACCAAATAAACAGATTGCTCATTCGGTTCAAATATTAGCTTCACTGAATCTATAGGGTGAATTTCGTTTCCCAAAAAATCCGGTGCAACATTCATAAAATCGTCGATCAAAAGCGGTTTAAAATAAGTTATATTTTCTCTCGTATCCAGTTCGTCGACACTTTTAAAATATTCACTGTAGGTCAATCCATCTCCCTGGACTTCCACCAAACCCGCTTCTTTATTAGTACAACCTAAGAGCATCACACTCATCGTAAAGATGGACAACGTTGTCTTAAAAAACTTATTTAGGGTCATTTGATTTTTACTCCTTCACATTATTACTGCACTGGTCGAACGAATCTTTCAATTTCATTTGAAATAATTGAAGTATCCCACGGATGCCAATACCACACTTTAGAATCGAAAAACAAGTTAAATTTGTAAGCGATTTGTTCATCGCTATAGAAAACCATTTGATAGTGTTCCGGGTCACCATATGCCATGTCAAGGTTGAACTCAGAATTAATTTCCCCATCTCCAATCAAAGCAAAAAACTCGGTAATCTCTTCCCTATTGTTTAATGCATTGAGCACAAGAGGTTTGTTATAACCCTTATAAAATTCAACTTTGTTTACGATGTCTAAATCCTCCTCAAACTTATTTTTGTAATAAAAATATAATTCTCTTTAAAGTTTAGACGAACAACATTTACAAAAGTTACCTTTTTTCATTTTAATTCATTCTCACGAAACATTGTGTTTTACTTAAGCGTCAAGGTTATTAAAGGAGGAATTAGTATAACCACCATATCCATCTTCACTTGTAGAATATAATTTTGTTCCAACAGGTAATTTAGTTGCTTGTAAGTCCTTGAATCCAAATCTTTTAGTTGATTGATATTTTATTTCACCTAAAAGATCGTACTTAGTAAATGA
Source organism: Paenisporosarcina sp. (assembly GCA_041605715.1). Taxonomy (GTDB): domain Bacteria; phylum Bacillota; class Bacilli; order Bacillales_A; family Planococcaceae; genus Paenisporosarcina. Next base: position 6,023 of record JBFIXW010000101.1, on the reverse strand, counting down.
AACTTGTTTCTTGTTTGAACCATTCTAATTGAGTCACATTACTAAAAATCCGACCTTCAAATTGAAATATATCCGCATCAGGATTTTGTTTAAACAACTCACGGGCCGTTACTCTACCTCCATCAGCCACACCACATCCAACTAAGAGTAGAGGCATAATCATAAGTAGAGACTGCACCAAAGTTTTCATTGTTTTACTCATTTAAACTAATACTTTTCAATTGATGGCATTCCTTCAACATCCAATTTGCGAATCGTAGTAATTCTTCACTATCCAAATTAGTTTCTGAAGCACTTCCTATGTAGACATCTATACTTTCTCTGACCATCGTCTGAAATTCACTTGGAAGATTTTTAGTCCCCCATAACCCGCCTTCTTTTTTCGAAGATATCTTGTCTTCTTTGAGATACAGTAAAACTCTACATAAATTCAACGTGAAATAAACGGGATTTTTAACTATCCCTTTTGTCGCATCTTCAATATCATTCATTATTGATTGGATATAATATTCGCGCTTAATCGGCTTGAAGATGGTTTTTATCTCTTCTCCAAATAATGTTCTTCCCCGGTGATAGGTGATCATCATATGTGCTGCTAAATCATAATCTTCAAAGCCTGGTCCTCCACATATGTAATTGTCATCTTCTAAATATTGAGGATGGAAATAGTGCAACTCAAAAGGTGTAGGGTAGACAAATGTAGATACATATTTTTTTAAAACAATGCTCATTTCCAATTGATTTGCATTTCCCGATGTGGTTTCTATCAATTTCTTAATGATTCTCATCTTGATCTCATTTGAGATTTCCCTTTCACATACAACTAATACATCCACGTCACTCTTCTTTGGATTGAAACAATCCATAGCTAAAGAACCATGCAAATAAACACCAACTAAATTGTCATGTAATTCATCTTTAAATACTTCAAGGATTTCATTTAGATATTGTTTCACAGACATCTTTTCACCTACTTTTTAAAATCTCCGGCAAAGAGGATTATGTTTATTTGAAATAACTCTAAATGATTCGATTATAATGAATCATTATTAAAATTTGATAATCTCATATATTATTTTTGTTGTAATAAATACTCTTTATAAAGTAAATTAATTGTCTCTATTATTATTAAATCTTATTCTTTATTATCTGAACGATTGGGCACGTTCTTTGCCCCTAAGAAAAATATCAATGGATTATTATGAAGTTCGCCGATGAATCCCATATTAATGATTACCTGCTCAAGTCCTCCAGTCATATGATTTACTAAATGATTGTGAATCCCACGAATGAAATCTTGTTGTCTGACAAGACCATTCATTATAGGAGCCCATATAAATGGTTTTTTTTCATAGCCTTCATTGATTGAGCACAAAACTTCAAGTAATTGACTGACTACCCCTGCGTTGCCAATATCTTTTGGGTTTTCAGTTACATGTATATTTGGGAAGTATGAATTTATTTTTGAGTTCATTCTATCCCAACCACCACAAAATTCTACAATTCCATTTGCGACGAAACTATCATGACAAGCAATCATCACTTCCACCGATTCATAAAGGGATAATGATTTTCTACCTTGTAGATGGGGATACAGTATGTGACTGTCTTCATTTGGGTTCAACTTTACCCCTTCAATGATGTCGTTCCACATAATGGATTCCTCTTCTACCCATTTGGCTACGCAGAAAGCAATTACTAATTTTGCAGCGGATGCTAGTGGTATTATCATCTCACTGTTTAGAGATTCTATTAATTTTCGATCTTTAATTGAATAAATAAGAATACTTACGTCTGGAGATTCAATCTCTCTTATCTTTTGAACAATTTGTTTCATTTCATATACTCCTTATTTGATAAGTAATCAAAGTTCTTGATGAAGACATTTGTAAATAACGAAAAATTTCCATTGCATAGAGGTCTGTAGTATCGAACTCACCTACAATTGATTTTATATTGTGTTGAACTGCATATTGTAATTGTTTCCTGATTAATTGCTGAATCAATTCAGCATTTTGATATTCATCTGCTCCGCACCAACCGAATTCCATATTGTCTAATTCTTCAGGTATGTGAAAAAGTGAATAGGCTAATATGTCGCTTTCTTCATTGTTTAATAAAATATAACTTCCATTGAGATTTATATCTTCTGAAATAATAAGTCGTTTCCAGACACTTAATTCTTTATCCGCAACTGGATTGACTAAATGAGCTTGTTGATAATTACGTTTAACGAGCCCGGTTAGATTTTCAAATAACAATTTATTGGTAACGATTTCTTGTAATGATTTGATTCTCAAATTCTCATTAATTATTGGGTGAACTTTAAAATCGGTAGTCAGTAATTTTGTCAAAAACGTTCGTCTTATTTCTTTAAATCCCTTTTTTTCATATAGTATTTTCAAGTTTATCGCAGATTCCCATATCGAAGTTTGCAGTGGTAATTTCATTCCTTTTAGCTCATCTAATTTCGATAATAATTTCTCTGCAATTTCCGTTTCGAAATATTGTGGATGAATTAAAATTTTGAAATAATTGCAATGAGGATGAAATTTATTGGTCCAAACAATCATGCATCCAACAAGTAGATTTTCCACAAAAACGGTCACAGCAAGTTTTAAATTAGAGGAATCTACGAGATTTAATAAATGTTCTTCTGAACAAATAGTCATTAATTTCTTTAGCTGACCTTCATCTTTCTTTTCATAAATACGAACTGTAAATTCCATGATTTACTCCCTTTTTAAACACTTAGAATTAACGACTTTTACTATATATTAACAGATGTTGGTAATCACTTTTACATATTTTTGCACTTATCTGAATTTAATAATTAAAAAACTATAAATAAATATACTTATTGACATCATTAAAAAAGAGGCATAATGTTTAGTATTATTTTGTATTCTTTCAACTTAGGAAGTGTCTGTATGCGGACGATTAAAAAGAAACGTGTTTCGATATCACCACCGCTAGCTATTGCTGGAAGTTTTTTATTCCTTATTGCACTGGGGACGGCGTTGTTGAAACTCCCATTTGCTACGACAACTTGGATTTCATGGACGGATGCGTTGTTTGTAGCTACTTCAGCTACGACTGTTACCGGATTAAGCGTATTCGACCCTGGGACAACTTTGACGTTGTTCGGAGAGCTAGTATTGTTGGTTCTCATTCAATGTGGTGGGATTGGATTAATGACATTTGCAGTCGCGTTGCTGATTGTATTGGGAAAACGAGTGGGACTGCAAAATCGAATTTATTTACAGGAGTCATTCAATCAAAATTCGGTTGGCGGTATTGTCAAATTGGTTAGATTAATTCTCACTTTTGTTCTAACCGTGGAAGCTGTAGCCACTATTATTTTAACGATTTACTGGTTTGAGGATTTTGGTTTGAAGGATTCATTTTATTTGAGTTTATTTCACGTCATCTCCGCATTTAATAATGCTGGATTTTCTTTATTTCCTGATAATTTAATGAGCTTTGTTGGCGATCCGATCGTGAACTTGATTCTGTCATCGCTCTTTATACTCGGTGGTCTTGGGTTTACTGTTGTGATCGATTTGTATCAAAAACAATATTTTCGACAGTGGTCATTACACACGAAGTTAATGATTGCTGGGACATTGATTATTAATATATTTGCGACTTTTGTTATTTTAGCTCTTGAATTTAATAACGCTCAAACAATTGGCGATTTGCCGATGTACGAAAAAATAACCGCTTCCTATTTTTCTGCCGTAACTCCTCGTACTGCTGGATTTAACACAGTAGACTATGGAGTAATGGAAGATCCAACTTTGTTATTTACAATGTTTCTCATGTTCATAGGAGCTGGTAGTGCATCTACTGCCTCAGGAATAAAATTAACCACTTTCATTGTCGTTATTTTAGCCACGATGGCATTTTTACGTTCTCGTGGCGAGCCAGAGATTTTTGGTCGTTCTATTCGAATAGAAACTGTCCTTCGCTCATTAGCGATTACCACGATTGGGGTACTGCTAGTGGTGTCTTTCATATTCTTACTAACTGTAACGGAGACTTTGCCTTTTTTACCACTCGCCTTTGAAGTGGTATCAGCATTCGGTACTGTCGGATTATCTATGGGGGTTACGTCACAACTCACGGATCTAGGTGAAGTTTTGCTGAGCATGGTGATGTTCGTAGGACGCATAGGACCGTTGACGATTTTCTTTATTTTAATGAAACCGAAAAAAGTGAATTATCGATATCCGTATGATCAAGTGTTTACGGGATGATATATGACAACGCAACGACAGTAAAATGTCGATGCGTTGTTTTTCTTTAATTTAGAATTGTGTAGAAAACGTGAATTTTAGAATTAGACTGGTGATTGCTAGAATGTGGTGGATGAAATAGAGAATACCGCTGATGAATTCTAGAATGCACTCATCGAATCCTAGAATACACTAAGCGAAATCGAGAATACATGTTTTTTCGATGGCGCAATACCATCCATATACTGCAATGCGCTTAAAAAAAGTAATTAATTAGGAATTTAATTCACTAAGTTTTTGTTCACCCCTTTTCCTCTTATCTGTTTTTTAAAAATATTATGTAACTAATTTAATCCTGTACCGTCTGATTAAGAAATGGAAAGGCGGCATGTTTATGATAAAAAGAATGAGTTTTATATTGTCATTCACTTTATTTCTAATGGCTCTTGGAGGATGTGGCAATAGTGAGAGTGTCTCCACACCCATCAGTAATGAAAATTCTTCTTCTACTAATGACAGCCAATTTGTGGAGTATGGAGTAGCAGGTAACATAATGGAGATAACAGATTCTGAAGATGAAAATGTTTTAGGTGTTATTAAAATTGAAGGCCCAGAAAATAATGGAGCTACCTACAAAAATGCTTTAGTTGCCGTTAGAGCTGACACCAAAGTTTTTGGTAATAACCCCTCAGATTTTGATCAATTAGAAGTTGGCATGTATGTAGAAGTCTTTTTTACAGAGGATGTTAAAGAAACCCACCCTGTTCAAGCCACTGCAAGGCAAATTAACATCATCCCACCGGAAGCACAATAATGAAGCATTTTGTCACAACCTAAAATAAGTGAATGACCGATATCCTAATGATCAAGTAATTACGGGATAATGTATGACAACTCATTGACAAGCAATTTGTCGGTGGGTTTTTTTTATTAGGTCGAATTGTGTGGAAATCATGAATTTTTGAATTTTCCAGTTGAATGCTAGAATGTGGTGGATGAAATGGAGAATAGGACTGACGAATCCTTGAATCCACCTCGCGAATCCTCGAATCCACCCCTCGAAATCGAGAATGCGCCGCCAATTTCTCACCCACAAAAAAAGGTGTTCCCACATTTACGTGAGGACACCTTTTAATATTTTATCGCTTTGCAATTTCTTCTTGTAAGATTTTATTTACAAGTGGTGGGTTGGCTTGGCCTTTTGTAGCTTTCATGATTTGACCAACTAAGAATCCAATTGCACGATCCTTACCGTTTTTGAAGTCTTCGATTGATTGCGGGTTCGCATCCAATGTTTGAGTCACGATGTCACGAAGTGCACCTTCGTCTGAAATTTGAACTAAGCCTTTGTCTTTTACGACTTGTTCTGCAGTCCCACCATTATCAGCAAGTTCTTTGAAGACTTTTTTCGCGATTTTCGATGAAATCGTTCCGTCGCTGATTAGCTTGATCATTCCAGCCAATCCTTCTGGGGTAAGTTTCGTGTCATGTAATTCTTTTTGATCAACGTTTAGATAAGCAGATACTTCACCCATCATCCAGTTGGAAGCTAGTTTCGTATCGGCACCCAAGTGAATCGTTGCTTCAAAGAAATCTGACATTTCTTTCGTCAAAGTTAAAACCATTGCATCGTATGCTGGTAAGCCTAATTCGCTTACATAACGCTCTTTACGAGCATCTGGTAGTTCAGGAATTTCTGCACGGATACGGTCCATCCATTCTTGGTCGATCACAAGATCCACTAAGTCCGGCTCTGGGAAGTATCGATAGTCGTCAGATCCTTCT
>JBFIXW010000100.1:0-7518 GCA_041605715.1 Paenisporosarcina sp. | reverse complement strand
ACTCATAATTTGGCGCAAACTCGCAATAATTTGGCGTTTGACCCATAATTGGTGAGCTTCTGCCCAAACAGATCATTCATACAAAAGTTCTCATATGTTAACAATGAATATGGCGATAAGTATTCGAAATATGTCGTTACTACGTGATAATTTGGCGCAAGCTCATGATAATTTGGCGTTCGGACCTGATCGGAAGCTTCTGCCAGGGAGAAACTAGTTTCTATTAAATTATTGTCCTGAAAATTGGGGCGACAACTTAAAGATGCGAAATGAGAGTCTATGATCCATTAATACTAGGACGTTGTTGAAGTATCCCCATAACCGAAAAAGTATAGCGAACCATGGTCATTTTTCACATAATACATAGAGATTGTCATAATCTTTGCAAGTCGTGAATACAGTTCACATATGAGATATCTAGCCATTATTATTGCCTGCCTCTGTCTCTTTTTACTGCCACTGCAATTAATAAAGAAAAATCCCACATCACTCGATCCACAAACAATCTCAACCAATGCGTGCCCAATTTCCATTCAAGTAGAAGGAATTGCCGAACCCCTTGCGCTAGAAGATTATATAGTAGGTGTAGTTAGTGCTGAAATGCCATCTACATTTCATTTAGAGGCATTAAAAGCTCAAGCGATTGCAGCGAGAACTTTTGCTTTAAAAACGACTGATTATGGAGAAAAACCGATTAAACCTACTGTGTCTCATCAAGCGTTTATTCCAAAAGAAAAACAAGTGAATAACGAAAGGGTAATACAAGCTGTAAAAGAAACCGAATCACAAATTTTGAGCTATCAAAACCAGCTGATTACGGCTATGTTTTTTTCAACCAGTAATGGCGTAACCGAAAGTGCAGAAAATTATAGTGGATTTGAAATCCCTTATCTAACTTCTACTGAAAGCATCGGGGATTCGATTTCTCCAAAATTTCAACAACAACAAACATATACACTGAGCGAATGGAATAAAGCTTTTGGTTTTGTATGGTCTGCAGAACAACTTCAATCAATTGTCTTAGAAGAGAACGAATCAAAGCGAATTCAAACTATGAAAACCAACCAACATAAATGGACAGGTCGTGAAGTACGTGAAATGTTAAAATTACCATCCACTGATTTTGATATTTCAATAGATGAAGAGTTAATTACCGTTACAACAAAAGGATATGGTCATGGAGTTGGTATGAGTCAATATGGTGCAAACGCTATGGCTAGTGAAGGGAAAAAGGCTGAAAACATACTCTATCACTACTATCAACATACAGAAATAAAAAATTTCCAAACTTTACATTCAGCATGTTTAAAATAAGTTACCTCTGACAACACTAGCAATTAGAGGTGATGAACATGCGAGAGGAAAAATCTAATAATCCTTCTCTACCGAAAAAGAATAAAAAACAAGGTTGGCTTTGGCCGGCAATATACGTAGGGTTCTCATTGTTATTCGTTGGGATGATTTGGGGCTATAATGCGTATGTAAACACTGATGATGAAGTGGCTGGAGATTGGCCAAGAACTGAGGGCGTCGACGGATCAGATGAAACGGATCTAGCGGTAAATGCTCAAAATGAAACAGTTAAGTTTCCATTTGATGAAGATTTATTGGATCAAATGACAGTAATACAAGACTTCTATGATGTAACAGCGGACGAAGAAACACGTGAAAACTCATTACTCGTGTTTAATCAAACGTATGCCACAAACAGTGGACTATCCATTTCAATGGATGGACAAACTTTTGAGGTTTTAGCGGCTCTGTCTGGGACGGTTGAAGAAGTGAATCTTGATCCATTTACAGGTGATGAAATTGTTCTTAAGCATGAAAATGGGTTAATAACTAAATATCGTTCATTAAGTGGGATTCTTGTGAAAAAAGGCGATTTAGTAAAACAAGGACAAGTAATGGCAGCGACGATTGAAAATGATTGGAACCCAACTGCAGGAATTCATTTACAATTTGAAGTCCTTGAAAATGGGGAAGCTGTAAATCCTAGAGACTATTTAGCGTTCTAATCACGGAGAAATAGGCATATGGTGTAGAAATAGTTCGTACAGGAAAGAAAGGATGCGGTCGTGCACGAACAAATTCGAAACCGCTGCCTGCGACTCGGTGAAATGGTGTTAGAGACAGGATTAACTGTTCGGGCAGTTGCAAAAAGTACCGGCTATTCCAAAAGTACGGTGCACAAAGATCTAACCGAACGACTTCGACTGGTCAATGAAAGTCTTGCAAATGAAGTAAGTGAAATTCTCGCCTACCATAAGTCAATTCGACATATTAGAGGTGGAGAAGCAACAAAACAAATGTGGAAGCAAAAAGAAGAAAACGCAACAGAAATGCCATGACGGGATATACGTCATGGCATTTTTATGTGGAAAGTATGTATGAAGGATTTGTTGGATTCATTAGAATTCTATCTATCTATTCATATTTGAGGTAATGATTTATGGAGTAAAATCCTTACGTAGTGGAACTCTACCTGTTTTGCAGTTCATTTAGGGTGTAAGAAATCTAATAATACTGGGAAAAAGGATGTATTTAATTGAGTATTATGATAAAATATTCAGTTAGTAGCGTAAAAAAGAGATTATACATATAAAGGGAAATTGGGAAGGGGAAACATGGTTCATGTTTGCTAAAGATATTGGGATTGATCTAGGAACGGCAAATGTACTTATCTATGTAAAAGGAAAAGGGATTGTCTTAAACGAACCCTCTGTAGTAGCCATTGATAAGAAGACGAAACGGGTATTAGCAGTAGGAAATGAAGCAAAGCAAATGGTCGGTCGTACACCGGGTAATATTGTTGCTATTCGTCCATTAAAAGACGGAGTGATTGCAGATTTTGACATTACAGAAGCAATGCTTAGATATTTTATTAATAAATTAAATGTACGAGGTTTCCTTTCAAAGCCACGTATCTTGATTTGTTGTCCAACGAACATTACAAGTGTAGAACAAAAAGCCATTCGTGAAGCCGCTGAAAAATCTGGTGGTAAAAAAGTATACTTAGAAGAAGAGCCAAAGGTAGCAGCCATTGGTGCTGGGATGGATATTTTCCAACCTACCGGTAATATGGTTGTAGATATTGGTGGGGGAACAACGGATATTGCTGTTCTTTCAATGGGTGACATCGTAACATCAGAATCGATTAAAGTTGCTGGTGATGTTTTTGATAATGATATTTTACAATATATTAAAAAAGAATATAAACTCTTAATTGGTGAACGTACCTCTGAAGATATTAAGATGAAAGTCGGAACTGTGTTTGCAGGAAGTCGTCATGAAGAATTAGATATTCGTGGCCGTGATATGATCACAGGGCTTCCACGTACAATTACCATTCGTTCAGAAGAGATTGAAAAGGCATTAAAAGAATCCATTTCAATGATTGTCCAAGCGGCAAAAAATGTGTTAGAAAAAACACCTCCTGAATTATCAGCAGACATCATAGACCGCGGGGTTATTTTGACTGGCGGTGGAGCATTAATGCACGGAATTGATTTACTTCTTGCTGAAGAACTGAAAGTGCCAATCTTCCTATCAGAACATCCTATGGACTGTGTTGCGATTGGAACCGGGATTATGTTAGATAATATCGGAAAAGCTTCAAGTCGACTATGACCAACTGCCCTTGTTTGACATAACAATTGATTAGTATAATTAACATAACTAACTAACTCGAAAGTGGTGACGATTTTGTTCCGAGGATTTTATACTGTGGCGTCTGGCATGATTGCACAACAACGCCGAACTGAACTATTAACGAATAATATGGCAAATGCCAATACGCCTGGTTATAAAGCGGACCAATCTGTCATCCGTTCGTTTCCGGATATGTTAATGTCTCGATTAGGAAATGCTCAAATCCCAACTGACGATCCACTTCAATTAAAAACGATGAATCATATAGGCGCCATTAACGCAGGTGTTTACATGCAAGAAACTCTTCCTTTATTTACCCAAGGTCAGATAAATGAAACTGAGTTAACTACAGATGTGGCACTAATCGATGGAAATGTGCCAACAAATCCAGCTACAGGGAAACCCGGTGCATTTTTATTTCGCTTAGAAAACCAAGGGCAAGGTGAATCGTATACTCGTAACGGGAATTTCACATTAGATGGTCAAGGATTTTTGGTGAATCCTCAAGGCTTGTATGTTCTTTCCGATGAGGGTACACGTATTCAACTTCAAAATGATGATTTTTCGATTGTAGCGGATGGACGTATTTTAGTAGATGACATAGAAGTTAATAGAATTGGCATTTCATTTGCAGAAAATCCTCAAGCCTTAATGAAAGAGGATAATGGATTATTTAGAACAGCAGATGAAACTAATTTACCTTCCGCTTATACAACACCAGAAGCAACCTTCTCTATGCAACAAGGGTTTTTGGAAGGATCCAACGTGGATTCTGCACGTACAATGACGGATATGCTCACTGCTTACCGTGCATTTGAAGCAAATCAAAAAGTTCTTCAAGCGTATGATCGCAGTATGGAAAAAGCAGTGAACGAAATTGGACGCGTTTAAAACTATAGAAAAGGAGGCAACTACTGATGCTTCGAACGATGATTACTTCTACTAATACAATGTCTCAATTGCAACAGCAGTTAGATACAATCGGGAATAATTTATCCAACTCAGCAACTACTGGTTACAAAGCGCGCGACGTGAAATTTCATGAATTATTGTATCAGCAATTCAATAATGATAAATTGGATCGTGCTCCTCGCCAATCACCTACAGGTATTCGATATGGCGTAGGTGCAGTACTTGGACAAGCTCAAATGAATTGGAAGCAAGGAACACTTCAGCCAACAGGACGTGAATTAGACTTTGCTTTTTCAGAACCAAAACAATATTTTAATATTTTAATGCCAGACGAAGCGAATGGTACAAAAACAGTCTACACAAGACAAGGCGCATTTTACATGTCACCCATGGAAAACGGACAACTCATGCTTGTAAATGGCGAAGGTTATCCGGTAGCCGACTCAGAAGGTGCACCGATTGTCTTAGAGGAAAACGCATCAAAATTCACAATTTCTGATGGTGGTAATTTAACGGTAAGTTATCCAAATGGCACAACAACGCAAACCCAGTTGGCTGTATCCGTATTACAAAAACCTCAATTTATGGAAAACTTATCGGCAGCTTATCTTGGCTTACCTACAAATTTAGCTGAGCTAGGTGTTACCGAGCAAGATATCTTAACAAATTTACAAGGGGCAGATCGTGCTGAAATAGCAATGCAAAACGGAACGCTTGAAGCATCAAATGTCAACATGTCCAAAGAGTTTACAGAATTAATTAGTACGCAACGCTCTTACCAATTTAATGCTCGTGCAGTGACCATGGCAGATCAGATGCTTGGACTCATAAACGGGATTCGATAAGGAGAACTAACGAATGACGGATGAAGTAAAGGACGAACAAAAGGTTCAGCACACATCAAACGCGTCTAAGCGAAAACAGCATCAAGCTGCCAAAGCGGAGTCGGGCGAGATTAACAAAACATGGTGGGTTCAAATTCGTCTCTTTCCGATTTGGCTACGCATTCTTCTCGTAATGGCTCTACTTTCTGGTGCTATTGCAGCCGGCTTGATGATTGGCTACGGCTATATTGGTGACGGTGAACCGAAGAACGCCCTTAAATGGGAAACATGGCAACACATTTTAGATATCATGAAAGGCAAGTAAAAATAACTTGCGCATGCTGGAAATAAAAATTGTGGGGGAATAACAATGTTATCAGCTGAACAAATCCAAGCGATTTTACCACATCGCTATCCCTTTTTACTTGTAGATCGCATCATCGAAATCGAGGATGGGAAACGTGCTGTTGGAATAAAGAATGTATCGATTAATGAAAATTACTTTAATGGTCATTTTCCAGGATACCCAGTAATGCCAGGTGTATTAATCGTTGAAGCTCTGGCACAGGTAGGTGGAGTAGCGTTATTAAATAAAGAAGAAAATAAAGGAAGATTAGCATTTTTAACAGGAATTGATAATTGCCGTTTTAAACGCCAAGTTGTTCCTGGTGACCAACTCCGTTTAGAAGTTGAATTTATTAAACTTCGTGGTGCAATGGGTAAAGGACATGCCATCGCTACTGTAGATGGAGAAATCGCTTGCGAAACGGATATTTTATTCGCACTTGGACCTGTTGTCCATTCTGAAAAATAAAAATACATAAAATCGAGTTGTTTAATGCTGGCTGTCTGCGGGAATACTAACAACAGACGGTGTAGCCTTTCATCGTAGGAGGTTAACGCTTCATGTACAAAGAATTATCAGTTGGAGTAAAGAGTAGTATCACTCGATCCATCACAACGGTTTTTGAAAATTATATGGCATCCATCGCATGGGATGAAAATCGATTCCAAATGGAAGATTTCATTCATGCATGGCGAACGTATATTAATGAGTCTGCAACATGGACAGATAAAGTATCAGATGAAGTCAAACAAAGTTCTGAATTTCACGAGGAAGTTGCGAAGAAAATGAATCAAGTGATTGACAAAGTTTTGAATGAGCCACCGTCTGAGCAACAAATTGCAAACATTGAAATGATGCAAGAAGAAATGAACACTCACTATGATTATGCGTGTAAAGCAGAAGCGGCATACGTCGAATCACTTTTAAAACAAAAACAAAACGCATAATCGGATAGTTCCTTCCTTTCCCGGGCAACCTACCATGAATCACACACTGTGTGGTGAATGAACCGGAGAAAGGAGGGAATTTTTTTATGTGGAAAAAAGCGTCAATCCTTTTCGGAATGAGTGCACTCATGCTTGTAGGTTGTAATAACAACGACTTACCCGAAACAAATGAAACCCCAATGGAAGACATGTCAGAAGAGCGAGAAATGGTCCCTGAAGATAATAATGGAACCGACGTAAATCCGGAAAATAACGATACAAATCTTGATGAAGACAAAGACATGATGCAAGATCAAAACACACCAGAAGAGGAAATTATTGAAGACGATTTAGATGCACGTGATGCAGACAATAAAGATGAGTAATAAATGGTGAATTTAGGATGCCACTGAATAAGTTTCAGTGGCATTTTTTGATGGTGAATAACCTCTCAGTTCGAATTTTAGCGATCTTGGTTAGAAGTTTGGGGATCTCAGTTAGAATAATGATCATTTCAGTTAGAAAAATGCCCATCTCAGTTGTAATTGTTCAAAGTAAATCCACGTACATAGCTTATCCCATCAAACAACGACTGCCAGGCATAGCTGGCAGTCCAAATCATGATTTTGAATGGCCCCGCTCGCTAAAGCTCCGCGGGTGTTTCTGTTGGTGAGCCGTCGCTCAGTTCGAATTTTAGCGATCTTGGTTAGAAGTTTGGGGATCTCAGTTAGAATAATGATCATCTCAGTTAGAGAAACAGCCATTCAAGTTGTAATTGTTTCCTATTGGAAAAACATAAAGGCATAACACCATGTCGAGTGTTATGCCTTTTGCTGGTTAGCTAAATCTTTTTTTAGTT
>JBFIXW010000099.1:0-7581 GCA_041605715.1 Paenisporosarcina sp. | reverse complement strand
ATTCATGATTTATGTTGTGAAGTCCGGAGATAGCCTGTACTCGATCGCCAATAGATTTAATGTGAATGTAGCTAATCTGGCAACTTTAAATGAACTTGAAGATCCGGATGTGTTAGTCATTGGTCAGACACTCGTCATTCCAGGTGCGCCTGATCCTTCTCGGCCAACCATTGAATCGAACGCATATGTGGAATGGTATACTGAACGTCCAGCTCAAAGCTTACTGGACGAAGTTAAAAAGCGAGGACCATTGCTTACGTATATGATGCCTTTCTCATATGATGTGAAGCGCGATGGTTCATTAACCCCGTTAAATTGGAATGGACTCGAACAGATTGCTGCGGATGAAAACATCATTGCTGCCATCGTTATTTCTAATATTGAAAATGGTGCATTCAGTGATACGCTCGCGCAAGCGATATTTGCTGATCCTGCTATTCAAGACAAACTGATTCAAAATATTTTAGCCGAAGCTAAGGCGAAAAATGCGAAAGACATTCATGTCGACTTTGAATATTTACGCAAAGAAGATCGACAAGCGTACGTTAATTTTTTAAAGAAATTAAAAAAGGCCGCGAATGGCTTGGCATTATCCGTCGCACTAGCGCCAAAAACGTCTGCTACTCAAGTTGGTAAGTGGTATGCAGGCCATGATTACAAGCAAATTGGTGAGGTAGCTGATTTTGTTGTTATTATGACGTATGAATGGGGATACAGTGGTGGACCACCGATGGCCGTTTCACCAATTGGTCCAGTTCGAGAAGTTCTAACCTATGCCTTAACCGAAATACCAGGGAATAAAATTATGATGGGACAAAATTTGTATGGTTATGATTGGACGTTGCCTTTTAAAGTGGGTAACCCGAACGCTAGAGCTCTGAGTCCAAAACAAGCAATTGAATTGGCTAGAGAAAGAAATGCATCTATTTCTTACGATACAAAATCCCAAGCACCTTACTTTAATTATTGGTTAGATGGCAAAGAACATGTTGTATGGTTTGAAGATGCAAGGTCTATTAACGCTAAGTTTCAGTTAATTAAAGAGTTGGGGTTACGAGGCATAAGCTACTGGCATATCGGTTTCTCATTCCCTCAAAACTGGCTTTTATTAAAAGAATTGTTTCAAGTGAAAAAGGTGCAGAGCTAAATCACTTTTCCTCTTTGGAAAAGTAGATTTTGGCTCTGTTTTTCATTTTCTTGCTATGTTAGAATTAAAAGCACTGATTGATATTGAACACTAAGTAAAATTTCAAAAGGATAAATCCACACTTTGTGAAGTTCCTATTGAATACCTCTATTAAAGGAGATATCTGATGCCGATCCCATTTATCACAGTTGAAGGCCCAATTGGCGTTGGAAAAACATCGCTATCAAAAGCCATTGCTGATACAAATAATTTTCATCTCTTAAAAGAAATTGTGGATGAAAATCCGTTTTTGAATAAATTCTATGAAGATATTGAAGAGTGGAGCTTCCAAACTGAAATGTTTTTCCTTTGTAATCGTTACAAGCAGTTAAGTGACATTCAAAAAAAATACATATCGAAACAACAACCCGTTGTAGCTGATTATCATATCTTCAAAAACCTTATTTTTGCAAAACGTACATTACAATCTGAGGAATATGTAAAGTATGAAACAATATATCGAACGTTAACTCATGATATGCCGAAGCCGAACATGGTCATTTATTTGCATGCAAGCTTAGACACATTGATGAAACGCATCGCGTTACGTGGTCGTGAATTTGAAAAAATGATTTCGGCCGAATACATGGAACAGTTATCTGCTGATTATCATACATTCATTCAGCATTTTGAAGAAACACACCCTGAAATACCAGTTCTTCGTTTTAATGGAGACGAAATCGATTTTGTTCAAAATGAAAGTGATTTGACATGGATTTTAGATCAAGTACAAGAAACGTTAGAAAAAAGGAGTCTCCAAGTATGAACTTACGCGAAAAATATGGTATCCCTAAAAATGCTGTCATCACGATAGCCGGTACAGTAGGTGTTGGTAAATCAACTATGACGAAAGCTTTGGCAGATGCATTACAATTCCGCACATCATTTGAAAAAGTAGATGCTAATCCATACTTAGATCGATTTTATGATGATTTTGAAAAATGGAGTTTTCACCTGCAGATCTACTTTTTAGCAGAACGCTTTAAAGAACAAAAACGTATCTTTGAATTCGGTGGAGGATTTATTCAAGATCGATCAATTTATGAAGATACAGGCATTTTCGCAAAAATGCACATGGAAAAAGGAACGATGAATCTAACGGATTACGAGACATATACAAGCTTGTTTGATGCAATGGTGATGACACCTTATTTCCCACATCCTGATTTGTTGATATATTTAGATGGTTCTATCGAAGATATTTTAAGTCGTATTCAAGAGCGTGGACGCCCAATGGAACAACAGACGCCTGTTGAATATTGGTACGAAATGCACGAGCGCTATGAAAACTGGATTAATTCATTCAATGCATGTCCAGTATTGCGTTTAAACATTAATGATTATGATTTAATGAAAAATCCCGACACGGTAGAAGCAGTTGTTGAACGTGTTGGCCACTTTATCCAACAAACATCTTTATTACGTAAATAGTAGGACAAGCCTTCAGGCTGTAAAACGAACTCTTTTTTTAAGCGTTTGTTTTACAGTCTGTTTTTTTGGAATGAATCAATTTCATAATGAAAAATCTAATAAAAAAATCTAAATAAAGTTGATTTCCACTTCAAGCATACGCTTTCCGTGGGCACTGATTTAATCTCCTCGTCACTGGATAGTCACTGGGTATTGGCCATGTCAGCTCGTGCTAATCTTTGCGAGGAAGCTAAGCGAAGCGATACATGAGCAGATGTTTTACACCGCCTTGCACTCAATTACTGATATCTACTTTAGAGAATGGAATAAACCTATTATTCCTACCCTTAAAGGAAGTAGGAAAATTATACGTATGAACTATAATCTAGTGAGTTGATTCATAATTAGCATTATTGTAGATGGTCATAATATCAGCAAACTATCACTTACTAAACAACTATAGTAAATAACAAAAAAGGCGACTCCGGGGAGTCGCCTTCATAATATTCTGATTAGTTATGTTAGAAGAAAATTCGTTACCTAAGCAACGAATACAATCTCCATATATATGCGCGTGTTTGTTGAAAATATGGAGGAGGAAGAGGGATTCGAACCCCCGCGGGATTTGACTCCCCTGTCGGTTTTCAAGACCGATCCCTTCAGCCAAACTTGGGTATTCCTCCGTGTCAACAAAATATAATTTATCATGTACAAAAAACAAAGTCAACAAAAATAGCGAAAAAAATTATTGTTTTATTATTTAGTTTTTTCTTACAAAAAGCATAGTGATTATAAGCTCCTAGAATTATCTCCGATAAGCACACTTTTCTCTTCATAAGGTTTTATTTCCTAAAAGTACCGTTTATATATTCATAGTAACCGATTGATTTTTTCAATTGAAATCGTTATACTAGTAAATGCCGTGCTAGGTGGGAAGGTAGCGGTGTCTTGTAACTCGCAATCCGCTCTAGCGAGACTGAATTCCTTCTCGAGGCTGTTTATATGTAGGGTCTGACTTTTGCACGTAGTGTTGACGTCTGGGTCCTGCGCAATGGGTGTCCATGAATCAGGTCAGGTCCGGAAGGAAGCAGCCTTAAGTGGTTTTACTCATGTGCCGCAGGGTCGCCTAAACTGAGCTAACGACAGAGGTTCCGCTTATGTATTCCAGTCGAAGGAAGGTGCACGGTATACATACTTCCATTCAGGTGTTTGTTCGCAATGCGAACAAGCACCTTTTTTCATGCCTTTAAAACGTAAATTTCATCTTCATGAAATGGGAAGAACAAGTTAGATATGATATACTAAAAGGACTGTTTAAAATCATTCGATAAGGGGAGAAATCAGTTGGCGTATCAAGCTTTTTATCGTGTCTACCGCCCGCAATCTTTTGCGGAGATGTCAGGCCAAGCACATATAAAACAAACCCTTCAAAATGCTCTCCTTCATAATAAAACAACGCATGCGTATTTGTTTTCAGGTCCAAGGGGAACAGGAAAAACTAGTGCTGCCAAAATATTTGCAAAAGCATTAAATTGTGAAAGAGCACCTATCTCTGAGCCGTGTAATGAATGCGATTCATGTAAGAGTATTACAAATGGATCAAACACAGATGTCATCGAATTTGATGCAGCTTCGAATTCACGTGTTGAAGAAATTCGAGACGTCATTGAAAAAGTACGCTTTGCACCTGCTAATTCTCGTTTCAAAGTGTATATCATTGATGAAGTCCATATGTTATCTAACAGTGCGTTCAATGCTTTATTAAAAACATTAGAAGAGCCCCCTGAACATGTGGTATTCATACTTGCAACTACTGAACCTCATAAACTTCCGTTGACTATTATTTCGAGATGTCAGCGTTTCGACTTTAAACGAATTACAGCCGCAGACATTGTAGATCGTATGCAAGTCGTTCTAGCAGATTCCAATATCCCTTCAAATGAGCAAGCTTTGAAAGTTATTGCTCAAGCAGCGAGTGGTGGAATGCGTGATGCACTCAGCATGTTAGATCAAGTAGTGTCATTTAGTGGAGAAGAAATGACGGTTAATGATGCTTTATTGGTGACTGGTTCGATTGGGCAAGAAGTGTTCTACCAGCTAGCAGAAGCTTTATTAACCAAAGAGGTTGGAAAAGTTTTAATGCTTTTGGAAGAGTTAATGAAAGAAGGAAAAGATCCTGTACGTTTAACAGAAGATATGATTACCTTTTTCCGAGATCTCTTGTTAATGAATACAGCACCGGATTTAGAAGAATTGTTGGAACTAGCGTCTGCAGAAGTGAAATTTAAAGAACTTGCAGAACAATTTTCGTTAGAAAAGTTATATCAATTCATTGAAATCCTTTCAGCAACACAACAAGAGATGCGTTTTTCGAATCACGCAAAAGTGTATTTAGAAACTGCTTTATTGAAAATGTCTCAAGTGAAGGAAGGGGCAGTCACTTCCCACTCAGTCGATTTAACACCTTTTGAGGAGAAAATCGAACAGCTTGAGAGAACAGTAATTGCACTGGAACAACAAGTGCGACAAGGACTTTCAGGAAATGGCGGGGCAGCTCAACAAGCGACTGAACCTCAAAAACGTCAGCGACCGAAATCACAATCAGGTTATAAAGTGCCGACTGGCCGAATTGCTGAAGTATTAAAGACAGCAACAAAAGACGATATTCAGTTAATCAAAACCCACTGGGCAACGATTATGAACCAATTGCAAAAATCACATGCTGCTTTATTGAATGAAGCAGAACCTGTAGCCGCATCTGGGCGAGCTTTTGTGTTAAAATTTAAGTATGATATTCATTGCCAAATGGCGGCGGATAATCAAACCTTCTCAAGTAGCTTTACTCAGATTCTTCTTAACTTAACGGGGAATTCATATGAAGTATTGTTTGTACCTGAAGAAGAGTGGATGAAAATCCGTGAAGATTTTATTCGTCAAAAAGGCTTGAAGCCGACAACGCCTGAATCTTCTGATGTTGAGCAAGCCGCTGACGAAATGATGAGTTTTATGCAAGCGGAAGAAAGAGCTTCAGAAGATCCATTGATTGTAGAGGCTGAAAAACTGTTTGGTAAAGAGTTTGTAGAAATACATGATGACTAAGGAGGAATTTTAAAATGCGCGGAATGGGAAATATGCAAGGTATGATGAAGCAAATGCAAAAAATGCAAAAACAAATGGCTGAGGCTCAAGAAGAATTAGGTACACAACGCTTTGAAGGTGTAGCTGGCGGCGGAATGGTTAAAGTTACAGTTTCAGGACATAAAGAAGTTTTGGAAGTAGCTCTTGATGAATCTGTTGTTGACCCAGAAGATGTTGAAATGTTACAAGATTTAATCGTCATCGCTACGAACGAAGCAATGAAAAAAGCTGAAGAAACAACGAACTCCACGATGGGACAATTCACGAAGGGATTGAACCTCCCTGGCATGTTCTAGGAGGAAACCATATGCACTATCCTGAACCAATATCAAAACTCATTGATAGTTTTATGAAATTGCCAGGTATCGGGCCGAAAACCGCGGCCCGTCTGGCGTTTTTTGTTTTAGGTATGAAAGAAGATACCGTTCTCGACTTTGCTAAGGCTTTGGTTGATGCAAAACGAAATTTGAGTTTTTGCACCATTTGCGGACATATCACAGATACGGACCCTTGCCGAATCTGCCAAGATAAGCAACGTGATGACACAATTATTTGTGTAGTTCAAGACCCTAAAGACGTGATAGCTTTGGAAAAAATGCGAGATTATCACGGATTGTACCATGTTCTACACGGCGCAATTTCTCCAATGGACGGAATAGGTCCTGAAGACATTAACGTGCCACCCCTATTAAAAAGGTTGCAGAATGAGCGAGTGCAAGAATTGATTTTAGCAACGAACCCTACTATAGAAGGGGAAGCTACTGCTATGTATATTTCAAGGCTTGTTAAACCATCCGGTATTCGAACTACACGCATTGCCCATGGCTTACCCATCGGTGGAGATTTAGAATACGCAGATGAAGTGACCTTGTCAAAAGCGTTAGAAGGTAGACGCGAGTTGTAAAGAGGAGGGCATTGCGTAAAATGTTTTTTCGAAAAGGGAAACTTAAAAAAGAATTCGATGAAAACCTAATTCGATTAATAAGAGAGACAAATGAAGATTGGAAGAACGCTCAAGTCATCGAAGACTTTCTAGATGACTACGATCTGTCCGTCATTGCTCAACGAAAAATTGCAGAGAGTAAACATTTCTTTCTATTTAAAGAAGCGAAGATTCGAAAGATACTTTTAAAATGAAGCATATGTTATACCAATCTCTTCATATATTAGTGGACAACTAATAGGAAGGTGGAAAGCGATATGAAACTCGCTCTTTATGTGATTGGTATAATATTACTTCTTTTTTTATTTTTGAATAAACAATCGAAAGTTCAAGTAATCGAATTCTTTTCGATTTGGTGGTTTCGAATTGCGATGGCATTTGTTGTATTGTTCGGAATTCACGTCATCTCTGGGTTCTTCGGTTTTTATGTGCCGGTAAACATACTTTCAGGACTTATGATTGCGACACTTGGCATCCCAGGAATATTAAGTGTATTGTTGATTTCTTTAGTTTTATAACTAATTTCAAATAATGTATTGACTTTGTTTAATACATAGCGTAATATAATAAAAGTCGCTAAGGTGCGATGCAAAACATGAACCTTGAAAACTGAACAGCAAAACGTCAACGAAATATGCGGACAGCACTTCGGTGCTCAAAGCAAAATTCGTCATGAGCGCTTAGCGCGAAAACGAATTTCTGCGATGATCGCTTTGGCGATCGGAGCAAAAACTTGAACTTAATTGTTCATTATAAACGTCAAAAATTTTGACGCCAGCACCAAAGTCGAGCTAATCGACTCACCTATTATGGAGAGTTTGATCCTGGCTCAGGACGAACGCTGGCGGCGTGCCTAATCCATGCAAGTCGAGCGGACTGAAGAAGAAGCTTGCTACTTCTGATT
>JBFIXW010000098.1:0-7671 GCA_041605715.1 Paenisporosarcina sp. | reverse complement strand
GGGCTAATTTGGGCAGCACGCTCCGCTTTCGCAGCCTTTGCTGTTGGATCTTCTCCTTCTTTAAGATCGTGCTATTAGGACAATTACAACTGAGATGGCGATTATTCTAACCAAGAATGTCATTTTTCTAACTGAGAACCCTAAAATTCTAACTGAGCTACCACTCACCAAAACAGAAAAATCTGCTAAGCTGCGCGGGCAGGGCTAATTTGGGCTGCACGCTCCGCTTGCCGCAGCCTTTACTGTTGGATTGCCTTCACGTTTGCAATCGTGCTCTTAGGACAATTACAACTGAGATGGCGATTATTCTAACCAAGAATGTCATTCTTCTAACTGAGAACCCCAAAATTCTAACTGAGATCGTCACTCTTCTAACTGAGCGACCACTCACCAACTGAAATCGTCGACAACAAAAAAACCTCAGCATTTGCTAAGGTTTCCATCTATCATTTTTCAATTAATACTGCACGAACAGGACTTCCATCTGCTCCCTCTATTTTCAATGGAAGTGCAATTAATTTATAGATTCCTTCTAAAATATCCTCTAAGACAATACCTTCAAGGATATATCGTCCTGCCTCTCCTAATGCGTGATGCATTGGAAGTTCTTTACTTGTAATCGCATCAACTGAAGGTAAGTCTACGCCAAATAATACGATGTTGTTTTCAATCATCCACTCAACGACGTCGACATGAAATAAAGGAATTTCTTTAGGAAATTCACTACGGTTCTGCCAAGCACTTGTTTTAAAGAGAACAGCTTTTGCAATACCAACCTGGACGTTACGAAGCACTTCTCTTGAAACTTCACTATTCCCACTAACATCTACCACTACGGCATCTAGAATATAATTTTCTAGTGGGAGCTCATGTACTTTTAATCCTGCATTGTCAAAATGAAATGGCGCATCAATATGTGTTCCGATATGTGTACTAGAAGTGATTTTCCCTACATTTACTGAGCCACTTTGTTCTTTTGACCAGCTAATTTGAAATTGAAATGGTGTGTCTCCTGGCCATTCGGCAGATTCTTTATTTAACAGCATAGAAATGTCATGAATTTTCACTTAGGCCACCACATTTCGTTCATTTGTAAACGACTTGTATGATTCTTCTTCCATAATCTTTTTCAGACGTTGAACCATTTCCCAGACATCCATGAAACTTGAATAGAAGCTGATCGGTGCAAGACGAATAATATCTGGTGCACGAAAATCGGGTACAACATTTGCTTGTTTCAACGCTTTACAAATACGTGCCGCTTCAGGATGTGCTAAGGCTATATGCCCACCACGTGCCTCGTCAGCAATTGGCGTCACATCTGTAAAACCAAAATCATTCAGTTGCATCTTTACTAAATCACGTAAATATTGTGTTAATGCCAATGATTTGTTACGAATTGCTTCCATTCCCGCTTCTTCAAACAATTCAACACTTCCACTAAGCGGTGCTGTGCTAAATAAGTTCGGGGTACCAATTTGGTATGCACCCGCTCCCTCTGCTTTTGAGAATGCATGTGACATATCAAATTGCTTTGATTTATCAGAGCCAAACCATCCTGCTAAGCCAGGTAATTCATGGTGATGACGTTCATGAATAAAGAGTCCGCCAGTTCCGCCTGGACCGCTGTTCATATATTTGTAATGACACCAAATCGCAAAATCAACCTCGTCGTTATGTAATTGATGAGGAACTGCTCCAGCAGAATGTGCCAAGTCAAATCCAACTAAAATTCCTTTTGCATGAGCCATTTCTGTGATTTTCTTCAAATCTAATAACTGTCCGCTTCTGTATAAAACAGATGGCAACATTAATATCGCTACATCATCTGTTAACATCTCCTCGATAGCTTCTAGGGTTAATGTGTAACCGTCATCACTTTTTACTTTGCGCATGGAAACAGAAGGATTAAGTCCACGAAGTTTCAAGTGACTTTCTACTGCATAAATATCTGAAGGAAAGTTTAATTCATCTACAACAATAACGGATCGCTCTGGCGTTGGGTGAAAAAGGGTTGATAGCATTTGATGAATATTCACTGTAATTGAACCCGTCACCATTACTTCATTGCCACGAGCACCTACTACCTTAGCCACTCGTTCACTCAGTTTCTCTGGATAGGTAAACCAAGGCTCTTCGCCTTCAGTCCATCCATCAATGCCTTTTTCACGCCAAGTAGACATGAGTTGAGTTAATGTTTTTTCTGACCGCATAGACATCAGACCTAAAGAATTCCCATCCATATAGATTTGATTTTCAGGTAAATAAAATTCGGATTTAAAAGTACTCATCTGATCGTGTTGGTCCATATCCTTTGCATATTGCAACATTGTATCCAAAGTCAAAACTCCTTTTTAGCCAAACATGGCAAAGCTCAATGCACCTAAAATAGCTGTAATGACCACAACAATCCAAGGCGATAGTTTATAAAATACTAACAGAGTAAACGAGATCAGCACAATGACAAAATCAATTGGATCATGAACCGCGCTCGTAAATACAGGATCATATAATGCTGCAAGTAGAATTCCAACTACTGACGCGTTAACGCCTTTTAAGGCAGCTTGAATTCTTGGTTTTGTACGAATAATCGACCAAAACGGCAAAGTTCCTATAACTAATAAGAATGATGGTAAAAACATTGCAACAACAGCTATAGCTGCTCCAGAGAAACTTCCCATAAGTTGTCCTAGGTAACCTGATAATGTAAACAATGGACCTGGTACGGCTTGTGCAGCACCGTATCCAGCGATGAATGCTTCTGAAGACATCCAACCTTCTGGAACAACTTCACGCTCTAACATAGGAAGAACGACGTGCCCCCCACCAAAAACAATTGAACCTACTCGATAAAAGATATCAAAGATGGCATACCAAGTTGCTTGAACAAACGGTCTGAATATTGGTAACAACATAAGTAAGGCAAAAAACAATATCCATGCGACAATGCCTGTCCTTTTCCCAAACTGTAAAGGCATCTCAACTGCTTCAGGTGCCTTTTCATGTCGATAATAAAGAAGTCCAAAAAGACCAGCAAGAATAATTATCATTATTTGCCCCCAGGCAGTTGGGATTAATAATGTTGCTCCTGCAGCAATCATCGCCACGGTTATTCGTGGTCGATCTGGTGTTAAAGATTTACTCATGCCCATTAAAGCATGTGCAACAACAGCTACTGCAACAATTTTCAATCCTTGAATCCAACCGCTATCAAACGAACCTGTTTGCATAATGATCCAAGCGAATGCCATAAGCAAAAGTACGGATGGTAATGTGAAACCAATCCAGGATATTAAACCACCAAGTAACCCTCCGCGAAGCATACCGACAGATATTCCTACTTGTGAGCTCGCAGGACCAGGTAAAAACTGACACAACGCCACTAAATCTGCATACAATTTGTCATCTAACCATTTTCTTTTCTCTACATATTCATCTCTAAAATATCCAATATGAGCTGCTGGCCCACCAAAAGACGTTAAGCCAAGTTTTGTTGATGCGGCTAATATCTCTATGTATTTACTTCTCTTTTTCGTTGTCAATTTAAAGACCCCCTGCTTATATAAGCTTCTTCTTATATGATAATAAAAATAGTGAGAAGGTAAAAGAGATAACGTGCGAAAAAAGTATTATTTGTCTTTTGACCTGGAGTATTTTATTATTATAAGTATTAACTATTTTTCAGAAAAACAGGAGGTGTACACTTTGTTCTCCCCCTCATTCGGGTTTGGAACAAAGGAATTCTTTGGACATAGCCATACGATTGGCAGCATTTGCTGTCTTAATCGCCTTTACGGCATTCTTCGTTGCAAGTGAGTTTGCTATTGTAAAAGTGAGAACAACCCGCATTGATCAATTGATAGCGGAAGGAAATAAACGCGCTATACCCGCAAAACGAGTTATTTCAAATTTAGATGAATACTTGTCTGCCTGTCAGCTCGGAATTACTATGACTGCACTTGGACTTGGTTTACTTGGTGAACCAACTGTTGAACGTATCTTACATCCATTATTTGAACGTTTTGACCTTAGCGATAGTATGTCTAACTTTTTTTCATACGGCATTGCTTTCACAACCGTTACATTCTTGCACGTAGTTGTCGGTGAATTAGCACCGAAGACGTTAGCTATTCAAAAAGCGGAACAAGTTGCTTTATTTATAGCAAAACCTTTAATATGGTTTTACCGTATGATGTATCCGTTTATTAAATTCTTGAACGGATCTGCTCGGGCACTAACGGGTTTATTTGGATTAAAACCTGTTTCTGAATCTGAACTAGCCCATACAGAAGAAGAGCTTCGTATGATTCTTTCAGACAGCTTGAAGAGTGGCGAAATCAATCAAGCAGAATACAAATATGTAAATAAAATTTTTGAGTTTGACGATCGAATTGCCAAAGAAATTATGGCTCCACGTACAGAGATGAGCACCATTGATAAAGATACAACTCTTCGTGAAGTGTTTGATCAAGTGAACGTTGAGCAATATACCCGCTATCCAGTAACTGACGGAGATAAAGATCATGTTATTGGTTTAGTAAACATGAAAAACTTATTAACATCTTATATTAAAGATACAAATAATATTAATCGTCCTGTTATCGATTACATGCAACCTATTATTCGGGTTATTGAAACAATTCCAATTGGTGATTTATTACTAAAAATCCAACGAGAACGAATTCATATGGCGGTATTAATGGATGAATATGGTGGTACGTCTGGACTTGTTACAATTGAAGATATACTCGAAGAAATAGTTGGCGATATTCGTGATGAGTTTGACAATGATGAACTACCTGAAGTACAAAAAGTAGGCGAGCATCATTATATATTAGATGCGAAAATCTTAATTGAAAATGTCAATGATATTCTTGGCATTGACATTGACGAAGAAGATATCGATACTATTGGTGGTTGGTTTATGACAAAACGTTTTGAAGCCATAAAAGGTGAAAAAATAATTGAACAAGGCTATGAATTTACGGTTAAAGACATGGAAGGTCATCACATACTATACCTAGAAGTTGCTCTAATTAATGAAGAACAGATTACAAATGTAGAAGATTTATAAAACGGACGATTGAAAACGACTCTCTCTTTGAGAGTCGTTTTGTTATGTCACAATGTTTTGGAGGTGGGAAACAAAATGGAACTCTATACACAATTAAGAGAAGGGGAAAAAGGTGCAATTATTAGCATTGTTACCTACCTATTTTTAGCTGCAACTAAATTAACCATCGGAATTATCGGAACATCAGAAGCACTTAAAGCGGATGGTTTAAATAATACGACAGATATTGCAGCATCCATCGCCGTTTTAATTGGCTTACGTATTTCTCAGAAACCACCCGATCACAACCATCACTATGGACATCTACGTGCGGAAACAATCGCCTCTCTTGTCGCTTCTTTCATTATGGCGGCAGTAGGTTTGCAAGTACTCGTCCATGCAGGCGGGAACTTACTTCACCCTGTTCATCAGACACCTTCGTTATTAACAGCAGGTGTTGCTAGTGGAAGTGCCATAATTATGTATGTTGTCTATCGATACAATTTAAAACTAGCGAATCGCATCAACAGTTCGGCTGTTAGAGCTGCTGCATACGATAATCGATCGGATGCACTAGTCAGTGTTGGGACAACAATCGGAATTTTAGCTGCAATATTTGGCTATCCAATTATCGATTCGATTACTGCTCTTCTTGTTGCCTTTTTAATCATTAAAACGGCATATGATATTTTTAATGAAGCGGTACATACCTTAACCGATGGCTTTAATGAAGAAGAGGTGGAAACGCTATCTGTACTTGTTCGGAAAGTACAGGGTGTCATAAAAATCGAAGATTTTAAAGGTCGGATGCACGGAAATTTAATGTTTGTGGATTTAACCGTAACCGTAGATCCGACACTGAATGTCGTAGAAAGTCACCGAATTACGGAACAAATTGAAACCAAAATTCATAAAGTAAAACCATTCTGTATGGTGCTAGTGCATATTGAACCCGCAATTCCCAAACCAGAAAAATTAGATATATAATTAGTCCATTTTGAAACAATACATCCTAGCTAAGTCCTATAAATCATGAAAGAACCCAAACTCTTGTGACATCACATTCATATTTATCAGCAACAGTTAACATAGTACTTAATAATTCGGTTAAATTAATTTGAGTATTGACTTAATGAATATACTTTTGGTATGTTTTATTTATTAAATAGAAAGCAGGTGAGGTATTATGTCAATTTTATTAGCGAATGTAAATAAGCGAATGGGCATGTTTCAGGTATCTCATCACGCGTGTGCTTTCTAAAAGCGATACGTCTTCTAGTGATGTGTATTAACCGTGACTGCCTTTTCGCAGACACGGTTTTTTTATATACACAAAATTGGAGGAAACAACATTGAAAACAATTAAACATTATGGTTGGAACGATAGCTGGGAGACAAAATGGAATGAACAAATACGAAGTGAAAAGCGTGGAAAAATGGTTGCGGGTCGTGTATTACTCGAACATAAGCTTATGTATCGAGTAGTGACTGATCAAGGTGAATGGTTAGGAACATTATCAGGTAACTTTAAACATAACGCTCAACAACGACGCGATTACCCTGCTGTAGGAGATTGGGTTGGGATTGAGCAAATGCCAGGGGAAGAAAAAGGAATCATTCACAGCATTTTGCCAAGGAATTCTTTATTCTCAAGAAAAGTAGCTGGTGACACTACGGTTGAACAAATTGTAGCGGTCAATGTAGATTATGTACTTTTGGTCATGTCATTAAACTTAGATTTTAATTTACGTAGACTAGAACGGTATATGATTGCAGCATGGGATTCAGGTGCAAATCCTGTCATCGTGTTAACGAAAAAAGATCTTTGCAATGATCCTGAAATCTATATAGAACAAGCTGAAGCTATTGCTTTTGGAGTTCCAATCTACGTTGTCAGTAGTGTTACGGGTGAAGGAATAACTGAATTACAGAATTTATTGAAAGAAGGCAAGACAGCTGCCTTACTTGGTTCTTCTGGTGTCGGGAAATCGTCTTTAACCAATGCATTGTGCGGAGAAGATGTTATGAATGTGCAAACCATTCGCGAAGATGATGACAAAGGTCGCCACACAACTACCCATCGTGAGTTATTCCACATGCCCTGTGGAGGATTACTCATCGATACGCCAGGAATGCGTGAGTTCCAGTTATGGGACAATAGCGAAAGTTTAGATGCTGGCTTTAAAGATGTGGAACAGATTGCTGAAACTTGCCGGTTTAATGACTGTCAGCACAATGGTCAACCAGGTTGCGCAATTGAAGAAGCGTTAAAAAACGGCTCATTATCACGCGAAAGATATGCAAGCTATGAAAAGCTGAAAAAAGAATTAGCTTTCATGGAACGAAAAGCCGACTTAGCCGCACAAAAAGCGGAACGAAGTAAATGGAAGCAAATCACAAAGGATAGTCGAAAACGTCCTATTAAAAAAAGATGATGAATTTCAATTATCCAAATCAAAAAAGCTGTTCACACATCTCAAATGATGTTGAACAGCTTTTTCTTATTGATATGATTTAATTTCTCTGCCAATACGCGCATACATTTTTAGTTCTTCAATTAATCCATTGACTTGTTCTGCCGCGTCTTTGACAAGACCATCACTGTCATAATCAAAAGT
>JBFIXW010000097.1:0-7738 GCA_041605715.1 Paenisporosarcina sp. | reverse complement strand
GCTATTATATGGAAACGCCTCATTATGACTGGGCATACGCTGTGGTGCGAAGCGTATTTTACACGTATGCAAAGAAAGTGAAACTTGATTCCTTATGTGAAAGCGCTTACTCGCCTTTAGCTGATGTCGCGGTGAAAGTTAAAATGGAACTTTATTATCACAAAATGCATTGGGATATATGGTTTAAACAATTATTGAATTCCACAGATGTCGCTAAAAAGAAAATGATTGATGCAATTGATCTCGTTCTAGAGGACTTTGGAGACGTTTTTTCCTTTGGAAGTCATAAACAAGCCATCGAAGAGAATGATCTTATATCCAGTGAAGAAGAGCTAAAGGATAAATGGAAGAAACTCATAGCACCTCTTTTTCAAAGTGTACAAATGACTACTCCAATTATTCCTGAACCATCTGACAAAAATGGCAGAAACGGGAAACACACAAGTGATTTAGAAAATGGTCTTGCAACACTTTCTGAAGTTAACAAAGTAGATTCAGCAGCTATCTGGTAAATCAAACGGGGAAGGAGGGAATTCATCATGAATGCTTATGCTAGCCTGACGGTGGAACGTGTATTTGAAGTGTTGATGAATGTGAAGGATCCTGAAATTGACTCTGTAAGTATTGTTGACCTCGGTATGGTCGGTGATGTTGTTACAGACGAAAATGATGTAAGAGTTACTTTGCTTCCTACATTTTTAGGGTGTCCTGCACTTGAAATTATTAAAGCGAATACTGTAAAAGCGATAAAAGAACTGCCGGAAGTTGAAGATGTGAAAGTAGAGTTCATTTTTAAACCTCCATGGACGTCCGATCGTATTACTGAAAAGGGACATATAGGATTAAGAGCATTTGGAATTTCTCCCCCTCCGCGTCATTTGGAAGAGGATGGCACCTGGCATGTAGATTGCGCTTATTGTGGATCTACTTATGTAACGATGGAGAATATTTTTGGACCTACTGCTTGTAGAAGCATTTTGTATTGTAAGAGTTGTAAAAATGTATTTGAAGCAATGAAACCGATATCGACACTAATGTAAAAGTGAGGAGAAAAACAAATGGCTAAATTAATCGCGTTGTATAAGCATCCAGAAAACAAAGAGGAGTTCGACAATCATTACTTTAATGTTCACGGACCTTTGACAGAAAAAATTCCAGGTCTTCGCGAAATGAAAGTAACGAAATTTACAGGTTCACCAATGGGTGGAGAAGCAAAATACTACCTAATGTGTGAAATGATTTATGACGATATGGAAGCTTTAAACAATGGGATGAGATCAGCAGAAGGTAAAGCTTCTGGTAAAGATTTAATGAGTTTCGCATCAGATTTAGTGACATTAATGATTGGTGAAGATGCATAATGTCTAACTTTGAATTCATCGAAACTACCTTAATGGGAAGTACAGCTCTAATCGAACTTAATCGCCCACGTCAGTTGAATTCTTTGAATACAAAAATGATCCGTGAAATCTTGCTGGCGATGGAAGATTTTGACCGTAATGACGCGGTTCGTGTAATTGTTTTAACTGGTAAAGGTCGAGCATTTTCTGCAGGAGCAGATATTGATGAAATGACAGATGCCAATCCAATTTCTCTTGAATTACTCAATCAGTTTACGGATTGGGATCGAATAGCCCAAGTGAAAAAGCCAATTATTGGTGCAGTTAAAGGCTTTGTATTTGGTGGTGGATTTGAGTTAGCTCTTTGTTGCGATTTACTTTTTTCTTCGACCGATACAGAATTTGCTTTTCCTGAAGTAGGACTTGGCGTCATGCCTGGAGCAGGTGGTACACAACGGTTGACGAAACTAGTTGGACGTACAAAAGCTTTACAGTGGCTTTGGTCAGGAGAACGAATATCAGCAGAAGTTGCACTTGCGCATGGCATTACCAATCGAATCGTTGCACCTGAATTATTAATCGAAGAAACTATGAAATTTGCAGAACAACTTTCTAAACAACCGCCGTTGTCTGTTCGTCTCATAAAAGACTCTGTCAATAAAGCGGTAGATTCTTCGTTATATGAAGGTATGCAGTATGAACGTAAAAACTTCTATTTATTGTTTGCGACACAAGATCAAAAAGAGGGCATGAACGCCTTTATTGAAAAACGCAAACCAGATTATCGTGGCTATTAAGGAGAGTGTTCTATGTTTGAAACGATTCGATATGTCGTTAAAGACAACATTGCATGGCTTTATTTAAATAGACCTGACAAATTAAATGCTTTCGTAGCGAAAATGAATCATGAAGTAAAAGATGCGATTAAGTCTGCCAGTTCTGACGAACAAGTTCGTTGTATTGTTATTACTGGAGAAGGACGAGCGTTTTGTTCAGGACAAGATTTGTCTGAAGTAGACGAACAAATGGATCATGGGCAAGTGTTAAGAGACCACTATGGTCCTATGCTCAAGCAAATAAGTAAATGCGAAAAACCAATAGTTGCTGCAGTTAATGGAGTAGCAGCAGGAGCAGGATTCAGTTTAGCTCTTGCGTGTGATTTTAGAATTGTTTCTGACCGTGCTAGTTTTTTAAATGCATTTATACATGTTGGCCTAATACCGGATTCTGGAAACCTTATATATTTAACGCAGCTTGTTGGACATTCAAAAGCACTCGAGCTTTCGGTTTTTGGAGAAAAAGTACCAGCTGCCGCTGCAGTTGAAATGGGTTTAGCAAATCTACTTATATCTGAAGAAACATGGTCAGATGATGTTACAGCTTATGCAACTAGACTAGCTGCACTGCCCACTAAAGCTATTGGCTTAATCAAGAAATCGTTAAAAGCAGTGTCGAACCTTTCGTTTGAAGACTATTTGGAAATAGAAGCTCAAGGACAAAGAGTTGCGGGTCTTACTTCTGATCATCGAGAAGGAATTCAAGCATTTATGGAAAAAAGAAAACCTGTATTTTCAGGTAAATAGGGGGAGTAAATTTTATGACAACCATTCGTGAAAATGAAATTGAACAAGAATCGATGAAACGCGAATTTTATCATATGATAATAAACGGTGAAAAAGTTAAGAGTAGCACTGGTGACGTATTAAAGACATATAATCCTGCAAATGGTGAACTAATTGCTGAAGTTGCTAAAGCTTCAAAGGAAGATGCAGAAAAAGCAATCGAAGCTGCCCGTCATGCATTTGATAAAGGAAAGTGGAAACTGTTTCCGGTAGGAAAACGTGCTCAGGTTTTGAATAAAATCGCCGCTATTATGCGAAGCCGTTTTAATGAATTGGTAGAATTAGAGATTCTTGATACAGGTAAATCTCTACATGCAGCTCAAGGTCAAGTGACGCAAGCCATTGAAGATTTTGAATTTTATGCAGGTGCTATTGTCGGTCATCGTGGAACAGTAAACAACGTTCCAGGTCAATTCCATAACTATACTGAAAAAGAGCCTGTTGGAGTTTGTGCACAAATCATTCCTTGGAATTATCCACTTATGATGGCTGCTTGGAAAATTGCACCCGCAATTGCTGTAGGATGTACTGTTATTGTTAAACCCGCTTCACTTACTCCTTTAACAGCCATAATTTTAGGAGAAATTTGCCTTGAAGCTGGAGTACCTGCTGGTGTGGTTAATGTCCTACCAGGTTCAGGATCGGATGTTGGAAACTTCTTAGTAGAACACCCACAAGTCGATAAAGTAGCATTCACTGGTTCTACACCGATCGGTAAAGATATTATGGGGAAAGCTTCTCAGACATTAAAACGAGTTACTTTAGAGCTTGGCGGAAAGTCTCCAAGCATTGTATTTGAAGATGCGGACATTGACGCTGCAGTAGATGGCTCGTTATTCGGTATATTCTATAATTCAGGTCAATCCTGTGAGGCAAGATCTCGTTTATATATTCATGAAGATATTTACGAAGAATTTATGAACAAGTTTGTTGAGAAAACGAAAAAATTACAACTCGGAAATCCTTTTGATAAAACCACTCATATGGGTGCAATCATTGATCAAGGTCAACTTGACACAATAGAAGGTTATGTACAATCTGCAAAAGAAGATGGTGCTGACATTCTTGCTGGGGGTAAGGTGGCTAAACCGGAAGGATATGAAAATGGATTCTGGTATGAGCCAACGATTATCTCGAATGTTACTCAAGATATGAAGGTTGTTCGAGACGAAATCTTTGGACCCGTTGTCGTTGTATCTAAATTTAAAGATGAAAAAGAAGCGATTCGATTAGCGAATGACACTGATTTCGGATTAGGTTCAGCTGTTTGGTCAAAAGATGGTGCACGAGCAACTCGTGTTGCAAATCAAATTCAAGCAGGAATCGTTATGGTTAACTGCCCATTCTCTGCTTTCCCTGGAACGCCATTTGGAGGGTATAAGCAATCAGGTTTTGGTCGTGAACTTTGTATCGAAACATTAGACCTTTATACGGAAACGAAGAGTATTTTATCTTATTACGGAAGTCGTCCGTTGAATCCATTCGGTCTTTAAAAATGAAGTGAACTTACGGACAGGGAGTAATTACCCTGTCCGTATTCTTTCACTTAAAAGGAGGAAGTAGGTATGATCCATCGTTTAGTAGTTGTTGGTTCAGGTGTTATGGGTAGAGAAATTGCTTACGTAGCGGCAGTTGGCGGATATGAAGTAACTTTAATTGATACAAATGAGACGGCATTAAAAAATGCAGAAATGGAATTGGATAGCATATTTCAGAAAGGGCTTAATCGCGGGAAAATTACGTCTGAACAAGTTGAATTAGCTCAAAGGAAATTACAATTTAAAACCAATTTAATAGTAGCTGCCAAAACCGCAGATCTAATCATTGAAGCTGTCCCTGAAATCGCTTCAATTAAAAAAGAAGTCTTTGAAGTTATTGAAGAACATGCTACCTCAGAATGTTTCTTTGCAACCAATACGTCAACGATGAGCCCGACTGAAATTGCCTCATTTGCAAAACGACCAGATAAAACAATTGCGATGCACTTTTTTAATCCTGTACATAAAATGCCTCTTGTAGAAATTGTCAGAGGTTTAGAAACAAGTAATGAGACAGTTGATCTCATAAAGGAAGTAGCTTCTAAAATGGGGAAAGAAACCGTTGTGATCAATGAATTCCCTGGCTTTGTCACAAGTCGAATCAGTGCACTTGTTGGAAATGAAGCTTTCTATATGCTCCAAGAGGGACTAGGAACGCCAGAGGAAATAGATAAAGCGATTAAATTAGGTCTGAATTATCCAATGGGACCTTTTGAATTAGGAGATCTAGTAGGACTCGATACACGCTTAAATAATCTCAAGTATTTACACGAAAAACTTGGAGAAAAATACCGACCAGCTCCATTGCTTGAGCAATACGTTAAAGCAGGAAGGCTTGGACGAAAAAGTGGTAAAGGCGTATACGACTATACAATAGAAGAAGAGTTGATTACAAAATGAGAGAAGTCGTCATAGTAGATGCAGTAAGAACACCAATTGGTAGATATAACGGATCATTAAAAGATGTACGTCCAGATGACCTGGGTGCAGTCGTAATTAAGGCGTTAATTAAGCGAAACTCAAGCTTAAATATGAATGAAATTGAAGAGGTTGTGTTCGGTAATGCAAATCAAGCAGGAGAAGACAATCGGAATGTCGCCCGTATGTCCGGATTACTTGCAGGTTTACCGGTTGAAGTAGCAGGTACGACAATCAATCGGCTTTGTGGTTCAGGCCTCGATGCTGTTATGTATGCGGCTCGTGCTATTGCAGTAGGTGATGGTGATATCTATATTGCAGGAGGAACTGAAAGTATGACTCGAGCTCCACTTGTCATGGCTAAACCTGATCAAGCATTTCCACGAGGCAATATGGATTTACAAGATACGACAATCGGGTGGCGTTTTACAAATCCGAAACTAAAAGAAATGTTCGGGGCAGATTCAATGCCACAAACCGCGGAGACGGTTGCGCAGAGAAGTAACATATCTAGAGAAGACCAAGATTTATTCGCTTTTCAAAGTCAACAAAGAGCTAAACAAGCGATAGACGAAAATCGATTCGCTGAAGAAATCGTTCCAGTTATTTATACTGACCGAAAAGGGAACACAATTACCGTGGATCAGGATGAACATCCACGCCCAGATACTACAATCGATAAACTTACTAAACTAAAACCCATTTTCCAAGGCGGCAGTGTAACTGCTGGTAATGCATCTGGGGTCAACGACGGCGCTTCCGCGCTGCTTCTTATGAGTGCGGCTAAAGCAAAAGAATTGAATTTAAAACCCCTTGCTAAATATGTAGCCGGGGCAACTGCAGGGTTAGAACCAGAAGTAATGGGGCTAGGTCCTATTTTTGCGACAATCAAATTGTTAGAACGAACTCAGTTAAGTATTGAAGATATTGGATTAGTTGAACTAAACGAGGCTTTTGCATCTCAATCAATTGCTTGTATTCGACAATTAGGATTAGATGAGAAAATTGTCAATGTAAATGGAGGTGCAATTGCTTTTGGACACCCGCTTGGCGCAAGTGGTGCCAGAATATTAACGACACTTCTATATGAAATGAAAAAACAAAAAATACAATATGGACTTGCAACGATGTGTATAGGAGTTGGACAAGGTATTGCTGCTATTGTAGAGAATATTGAAGAGTAGTAGATTTAGCTCAAACAAATGACTAAAGAATAAGTAATTGTTACTGCAAAAATCAGTTTGTATTACTACTCAAGTATCAAGTAGTCTTTAGCCAGAATCAATATTTTCATTTTAAAAATATGTTTGTTTAGGAGATTAGAAATGGCAAATGTATTATATTCCAAGCAAAACAATATTGGCTATGTGACAATTAATCGGGAAGAATCAATGAATTGCTTTAATTATGACACGCTTCAAGAGCTTAAAGCTTTGACAGACTCCATATCACTAGATTCTGAAGTCCGAGCAGTTATTTTTACAGGCGCAGGTGATAAAGCGTTTAGTGCGGGTGCTGATTTAAAAGAAAGACGGACGCTCTCAGAGTCTCAAGTTCTTAGAAATGTAAAAGCAATTCGAGATACCTTTTCGAGTATTGCAAGCTTACCTCAGCCTACAATTGCTGCCGTTAATGGGTATTCATTTGGTGGAGGTTTTGAATTAATGATTGCTTGTGATTTCACAATTGCTGCTAAAGGTGTTCTCATGGGCTTAACAGAAACAAGTTGGGCAATCATTCCCGGTGCAGGTGGAACTCAACGTTTACCTCGTCTAATTGGCGAAATGAAAGCGAAAGAATTGATTTTCACCGCAAGAAAGTTTACAGCAGAAGAGGGTTTAGTACTTGGGGTTGTATTAAAAGTAGTAGAGAAAGATCATCTCCTATCTAGCTGTGAAGACTTAGCGATTAACATGATGAAAAATGGACCTGTGGCATTAAAACAAGCGAAGTATGCTATTTCACAAGGGATGAACACAGATTTACAAACCGGCCTGGCTATCGAATCAAAAGCTTATGAATTAACAATTCCAACTTCCGATCGATCAGAAGCGTTATTAGCTTTTAGCGAAAAGAGAAAACCTGTATTTACAGGAAATTAAGTTTCATTTTTTCAATATAACGATATACTATTAGTTGGAGATCGTTGTGTTATAAGATTAAAGCGAATTTTAGAAATTTAGAAAGAGTGAATACAAGTGGCAAATACACAATCCATGATTTTCACCATTTACGGTGACTATATAAGACACTATGGAAATAAAATTTGGATTGGAAGTTTAATCCGTTTATTGAAAGAATTTGGTCATAATGAACAATC
>JBFIXW010000096.1:0-7759 GCA_041605715.1 Paenisporosarcina sp. | reverse complement strand
GTCTATCAAAGAAGGCCGAGTGAAATGCCAGTTGTATGTAAAAAACCTCGAGGAAAACCTCCTCTTGATACGAAAATCGAAAATCCACTATTTCGTTTTTTTATTTCCAATAAAAATAGAAAAGCCACTCTATCTCAATTTAAATCGAGATAGAGTAGCTTTGAAAAATAAATATTCACTTTAGTGATTGCAAATTTACCTACTCAGATTCAATTTCTTCAGTTGGTAACATACGACGTTCGATTTCTGCCCACGCTGCATCGAAGCCCATACCTGTTTCTGATGAAAACAAAATCATTGTATCGTGCGCTTCCATGTCTAATTCATCGCGCACCATTTTTTTATGTTTCTCCCATTTGCCTTTAGGAATTTTATCGGCTTTCGTAGCAATTACGATACACGGGATATTATAATATTTCAGGAAATCATACATCATGCAATCATCATCTGATGGTGGGTGACGAAGATCGACAATTTGAATAACTGCTTTTAGTAAGTCACGAGTCGTGATGTATTCTTCAATCATTTTGCTCCACGCTTCGCGAGAAGTTTTCGATACTTTTGCATAGCCATATCCAGGTACATCTACAAAAAAGAGTCTTTCCTCTATTTTGTAGAAGTTTAAAGTCTGCGTTTTTCCTGGCTTAGATGAAATACGAGCCATACTTTTACGCCCAATCATTTTATTAATAAATGAGGATTTACCTACATTGGAACGTCCAGCTAAAGCAAACTCCGGTAATCCACCTTCTGGATATTGTGCTTGTCTTACAGCACTTATAACTAATTCTACGTTATGAACTTTCATTGCACGCCTCCTTCTAATGCTATTTCTAGCACTTCATCCGCATGCGAAACAAGTTTGAACGTTAAATCTTCACGCACACTTTCCGGTATATCTTCTATATCACGTTCATTGTCTTTCGGTAAAATAATGGTCGTTAAACCAGCACGATGTGCACTTAGCGTCTTCTCTTTTACGCCACCAATTGGAAGAACGCGACCTCTTAATGTAATTTCTCCAGTCATACCTACTTCTCGTTTAATTGGACGTTTTGAAAGAGCTGATACTAATGCAGTAGCTATGGTGATACCTGCTGAAGGTCCATCTTTTGGTACTCCTCCTTCAGGAACGTGGATATGAATATCACACTTCTCATGGAAGTCTGTATCAAGACCCAATTCTTCCGCTTTAGAGCGAACAAATGATAATGCTGTTTGAGCAGATTCCTTCATAACATCACCCAACTTACCAGTTAAAAGGAGTTTTCCTTTACCAGGTGATAACGCTACTTCGATTTGTAACGTGTCTCCACCGACAGTTGTATATGCTAGTCCTGTTGCTACACCTATTTGATTCTCCGTCTCCGCTTGTCCATAACGGAACTTATGCTTGCCAATTACTTCTTCTAAATTTGCAGGAGTCATGACAATTCGTTTTTTATCAGTAGAAACCACTTGTTTCGCAGCTTTACGACAAATCGCTGCGATTTGTCTTTCTAAACTACGAACGCCAGCTTCACGTGTATAGTAACGAATTAAATCCAAAAGAGCATCATCACGAAGTTGTAATTGTGATTTAGTTAAGCCATGTTCTTTTAATTGTTTTGGCAATAAATGATTTTTGGCAATTGACTGTTTTTCCATTTCTGTATACCCAGCAATTGTAATAATCTCCATGCGATCACGTAACGGACCTGGAATTGTACTTAAATCATTGGCAGTTGCAATAAATAAGACATTAGATAAGTCGTAGGTTTCTTCGATATAGTGATCACTAAATGAATGATTTTGCTCAGGATCTAATACTTCAAGCATAGCGGCACTCGGATCTCCCCTAAAATCATTAGACATTTTATCAATTTCGTCTAATAAAAATACCGGGTTTATCTTACCTGCTTTCTTCATACCTTGAATGATTCGTCCAGGCATAGCGCCGACATACGTACGTCGATGTCCTCTAATTTCAGACTCATCTCGAACACCACCTAGTGAAATTCGAACGAATTGGCGTCCAAGTGATTCAGCAATTGAACGAGCTAGAGAAGTTTTACCGACACCTGGAGGTCCAGCAAGACATAGAATTGGACCACGTAATGAATTTGTTAATTGACGAACTGCTAGGTATTCCAACACTCGTTCTTTAACAGTTTCTAAACCATCATGATCACGGTCTAATATTTTTTTAGCTCGATTAATATCTAATCGATCGGCTGTGGAATCTTTCCAAGGGAGGGATACAAGCCAATCTAAATAATTTCGAATGATGCCACTTTCGGCGGCAGCAGAAGGTAATTTTTCATATCGATCGAGTTCCTTAATTGCCGCTTTTAGTGTAGCTTCTGGCATTCCAGAAGCATCAATTTTCTTACGAAGGTCAGATACTTCACCAGTCTTCCCTTCTCGATCACCAAGCTCTGTCTGAATGGCTTTCATTTGCTCACGCAAATAAAATTCTTTTTGTGTTCGTTCCATCGCTTGCTTTACACGAGCATTGATTTTCTTTTCCATATCTAATACTTCTTGTTCATTGTGTAGGCGATTGACTAACCACTCTAAACGCTCTTTCGTATCAAAAATTTCTAGAACCTCTTGCTTTCCACTTACTTTAAGCGGCAAATAAGAAGCAATCATATCAGCTAACCGACCAGGTTCTTCAATATCAGAAACGGTATCATATGTTTCAGTGGTTACTTTCTTCGATACTTTCGAGTATTTTTCAAAATACTGCAACAACATTCTCATTAAAGCTTCATGCTCTGCTGTTTTTTCTGTATCATCCGGAGAAGTTTCTACTTGTACAACCGTATAGTTCTTATCTTCTTTATAGTTTTTCCAAGAAGCACGCTCAATACCTTCTACCAATACTCTAATTGTTCCATTTGGAAGTTTAATCATTTGATTTACATGAGCAAGCGTACCGATCTCATACAAATCATCTTCCACAGGTTGTTCTACATTCATTTCTTTCTGCGTTGCTAAAAACACCATATTATCTGTTAACAGTGCTTGCTCAAGTGCCGCGACTGATCGTTCTCGTCCAACATCAATATGTAATACCATTGTAGGGAAGACAAGAAGCCCACGAAGTGGCAATAATGGAACTGTTTTTTTCTCTTTTTTTATTGGCATGCGGGAATTCACCTCCATCCGATTCTGTCCGATTTACCCGCAAATCAAACATATGGAAGAAAAAGCTGACATCCGATTTACGCGTATGCACACGCATGCTCGAAGCCAGCTTATCTGTATCAGCTTATTTTATGCTGAAGTTTTTTTATTATCCTGATTTAAAACTGTACCGTCAGCTAAAATTAACTTAGGCTGCGCATTGTCAGTAACAGTCTCTTTTGTAACGACACATTCGACAATATCTTCACGTGAAGGTAATTCGAACATTACATCTAACATTAAGGATTCGATAATAGAACGAAGTCCACGAGCACCAGTTTTACGATCAATCGCAAGTTTAGCAATTTCAAGTAATGCATCATCTTCAAATGTTAATTTTACATCATCCAATTCAATCATTTTTTGATATTGTTTTACCAAAGCATTTTTAGGCTCAGTTAAAATTTGAATTAATGCATCCTCATTTAACTGTTCTAAATTAGCCAAAACTGGTAAACGGCCGATGAATTCAGGAATTAATCCGAATTTCAATAAATCTTCAGGGATTAATGAAGATAATAAAGATGCATCTTCAATTTCTTTTTTATTTGGATCTGCTCCAAAACCAATGATTTTTTGGCCCAATCGACGTTTGATGATTTGATCGATTCCATCAAATGCTCCACCAACGATAAATAAAATGTTAGTTGTGTCAATTTGAATAAATTCTTGATGAGGATGTTTACGTCCACCTTGAGGAGGTACACTTGCTACTGTTCCTTCTAAGATTTTCAACAAGGCTTGTTGAACACCTTCACCTGAAACATCACGAGTAATCGATGGATTTTCAGATTTGCGTGCAACCTTATCAATTTCATCAATATAAATAATTCCTTTTTCTGCTTTTTCAACATCATAATCAGCAGATTGGATTAATTTCAGTAAAATATTCTCAACATCTTCCCCAACATAACCAGCTTCAGTTAATGAGGTTGCATCTGCAATTGCAAATGGAACATTAAGAATACGTGCAAGAGTTTGTGCCAATAACGTTTTACCACTACCAGTAGGTCCAATGATGACGATATTCGATTTCGAAAGTTCTACATCATCAATTTTACTGTTTGAGTTAATACGCTTATAGTGATTGTATACTGCAACAGCTAATGATTTTTTAGCTTTATCTTGTCCGATTACATATTCATCTAAAATAGACATGATTTCTTTTGGCTTAGGCACTTCTTTAAATTCCGTTTCTTCTTCCGTACCTAGTTCTTCCTCAACGATTTCTGTACATAATTCTATACATTCATCGCAAATATATACACCTGGTCCTGCGACCAATTTACGAACTTGTTCTTGGGATTTTCCACAGAAGGAACACTTTAAATTCCCTTTTTCATCATTAAATTTGAACAAAATATTCACCCCTATTCAAGCAACAATCTTACAAGATTCTATAACGGGAATCAACTAATAAGATTGACGAAAACTTAATCAATTAGTTTTCATCGCTATTCCTTCTATTTTATCAGTCATAATCATTTCTATGTATGTGCAAAACAAGGCACGGGCTAAATGTCCGCGCCTTGTTTCAGTATATCTTATGACTCTTATAATTATGAAATTTTAGCGTTTTCAACTAAAAATTCAACTGTTTTTTGCATACGTAGGTCATTTTCTAAAGCTTCAGTTCCACCAAGAGCTGTGCGAATTTGATCTACTGGCATGTTGAATTGTTCAGCCATTTTCTCTAATTCAGCATTCACATCTGATTCAGAAACTTCGAAGTTCTCAGCTGCAGCGATTGCTTCTAATGTTAATGAAACGCGAACACGCTTAGCTGCATCCTCTTGCATTTGTGTACGAAGAGCATTTTCGTCTTGACCAGAGAATTGGTAGTACAAATCTAAATTCATACCTTGAGATTGTAAACGTTGACCAAAGTCATTTAACATACGGTCTGTTTCTGAATTAATCATTGCTTCAGGAATATCGATTGTCGCGTTTTCAGCAGCTTTTTCAACTAACTGATCACGTAGAGATGAATCAGCAGCTAATTTTTTGTCAGCAGCTGTTTTTTCTTTTAACTTCGTACGAAGTGCGTCAATACCTTCAACTTCGCTATCCATTTCTTTAGCAAAATCATCATTTAATTCAGGAAGTTCTTTTCCTTTAACTTCTTTTACAGATACTTTAAACGTAGCTTCTTTACCTGCAAGCTCTGCTGCATGGTACTCTTCAGGGAAAGTGACAACAACGTCTTTTTGGTCTCCTGTTTTAGATCCGATTAATTGCTCTTCAAATCCAGGAATAAATGAACCAGAACCAATTTCAAGTGAGTGATCTTCACCAGCTCCGCCTTCAAATGCTTCTTCTCCTAAGAATCCTTCGAAATCGATAACAGCTGTATCACCATTAACGATTGCTTCGTCTTCTTTAATAACTAATTCTGCAAGACGAGTTTGTTGCTCTTTTAATTGAGCTTCAATTTCTTCATCCGTAACTTCAGCAGATTCTTGAGTTACTTCAAGACCTTTGTATTCACCTAGAGTAACTTCAGGCTTAACCGTTACTTTGGCTGTAAATACTAAGTTTTGGCCTTTTTCCATAGTTTCGATATCGATTTCAGGACGATCAACAGGATCGATTCCGGCTTCATCAATTGCATTAGCATATGCATCTGGAAGGATGAAATCTAAAGCATCTTGATATAAAGACTCAACACCAAAGCGTTTTTCAAACATTTGACGAGGCATTTTTCCTTTACGGAAACCAGGAACATTAATTTCTTTAACAACCTTCTTAAATGCTTTGTCTAAACCTTCGTTAACTTTTTCAGCAGGTACCTCAATTGTTAGTATACCTGTATTACCTTCTTGTTTTTCCCATTTTGCAGACATATATTCAACCTCCATCGTTTTATTCAGCGAATTTCATGCTTATCTATGATTTTGACAACCATTCTAGTATAGCACACATGTGCATACTTTCAACTTATTTCACATCTCACGCAATTCAAAAAGGATATCGATTTTTATAATAAAATCGTAAAGCTTTCCTTCTAATGAAACATCTTCACCAAGCATACCACTAACATAATCAATATACATATTCCCAACCTCAAGAGCACCATGTTCAAACCAGTCAAAAGGATAAGTGGCAAACGAATGACGTAAAATCAAATCCTCTACCATTTCTAGCTTAGAAGGATTTTGAACAAGTCTATCTTTCACCAGATTTAAAACTTCAAGAACTACCGCTGTTTCTGCTGGATCTGATAGCAATTTTGGGTTGATATTAGTTGAGCGTCCGAATTTTTCAATGGTCATTTCTCGATCCATGTCGGCGTGCACCATCAACAACAAGGCAAAAGACTTGGTAATTGGGGATAATAAATCATGTTCCACAATCGCTACTAGTTGTTCATTGACTTGAGTTAAATCTGATCCCTCTAGCTCCACTAAAAGCTGTTGTTGTTTGTCTTCAGAAAATCGACTAAACGTATGTATTTCAAATAAGGTAGTATCAATGACATGTGTTTTTGGTAGGTCAGATAAAAATTCATTGTTCTTTTGTTTAGAAAGTTTATTCCCAAGTTCAAGCAGTTGCTCAAATTTTTCAAGTTTATCAGTAGGAATTGGTGCTTCATCAATCACTGCAGATAAAATCTCTTCCATTTCTGCAAATTCACGTAACTCCATTAAGATGGTCACATATAATTCAATCGTTTCAAAGTAATATGTGGGTCCAATTTTTAGCAATTCCTCACAAATCACTTTTGCTTCTTCAAATTCCCGTGTTTCATATAAAGAATATGCAAAGACACCAAGTGTCTGTTCGTCTGCTTCACGGTATGTTAACGCTTGCCGTATTGATTTAACCGCTAAATCATATTGAAATTCTTCAGCGTGTTTAAGGCCATCAGAAATTAATCGGTCCACCATCCCTGGAAAGACGATTACATTTTGATGTTTTTGAATTTTCCCATGCTTTTTACGCAATGTAATGACCGCCTTTCTCTAGTGTATATAGTAGCACAAAACGAGAAAAGCATACGCATACTAAACAGGTAATGTGATAATAAAAGTTGTTCCCTTATGCTTTTCGCTGACTACCTCAACTTTGCCCATCAACTTGCTAATCGTTCCATAAACCATCAACATACCGAGACCCGTGCCTTCAGTTTTCGTAGAATAATAGGGTTTACCTAATTCTAAAATTTCATCCGAAGTCATGCCCACACCATGATCTTGAATTTGTATGACGATTGCTCGCTGTTCTTCAGTCACACTGATGAGTAGTGTCCCCCCAGTTTCTTTCATTGATTCTATTCCATTCTTAATGACATTAATCATACTTTGTTGAATTTGATTCTGATCGTATTTTTTCGTTAGTGTATTCGAAAACCGAAAATCAAAGTTCACTTGATTCATATTTGCATATGGACCTAGAATATTTAAGACATATTCCATATCATCTTTTAGATTGCTGTTAACCATATTTTCCGATTGTGGCTTGCCGTAACTTAAAAAATCACTCACAATCTTTTCAGCGCGTTCTAATTCGAGTAAGGAATAATCAATAAACACTTTTTCATCAGCTGAAATCGTTTTAGACGTTTTCAACAATTGAAGAAAGCCATTCG
>JBFIXW010000095.1:0-7832 GCA_041605715.1 Paenisporosarcina sp. | reverse complement strand
TAATTTTTGTGATTAATGTTGAAAAAAGCAGGTATTGTTGGAATACGCGCATTTGGCGAGGTGAAAAAGCTGATATCAAAGTTCAAGTTTGGCTGATTTAATATTCAGATCCATCTTTGTTTAATGATTTGATTTTAAATATAATTCGTATTATAGCAAGTGAAAATAGCACAAGTGAACAGGACCAAACGAAAATCGTAATCGTGCCAACCCCAATATTAGCTTGAATAGGAAAACTGAAATACGTAAAGATAAGCGCATAAGAGAGTGGGCTACTAATCAACAAAAATAGTAGAATGGTAATCAACCTACGCCATTTCGTTAATAGAGTACTAGAAAAGAGAATTAAGGAAATAATGAGTGGGATGAGTACTTGAAGTATTAATATCATTATATGAATGGGCTCGGTC
Organism: Paenisporosarcina sp.; assembly: GCA_041605715.1. Classification (GTDB taxonomy): domain Bacteria; phylum Bacillota; class Bacilli; order Bacillales_A; family Planococcaceae; genus Paenisporosarcina. Next base: position 7,422 of record JBFIXW010000095.1, on the reverse strand, counting down.
ATATCTACAACTCCTTTTTAGACTATATGTTTGACTGAGAAAAAATATTAATTTATGCTTTGAGTAACTACTTTGCAAAACAAGGTAGTTGATTTTATATTTGCTACCTTGTATTACAATACACGGAGAGATTGGTGGTTTTATGTCGATTCGTAGTCAATTGTTAAAAGGAATTTTGGATGGATGTGTACTGGCAGTCATCTCGAAAGAACCAGTTTATGGGTATGAACTCTCAAAGAAATTACAATTAGTCGGATTGCCAGATGTGAGTGAGGGAACAGTGTACCCAGTCCTATTGCGGTTGCAAAAAAAAGATTTAGTTTATGGGGACATGCGACCATCTGAATCAGGTCCAAACCGTAAATATTATTCTCTTACTCCGAAGGGCATTCAAGCACTCGAAATCATTACAAACGAGTGGCAGCAATTATCTGTGCCGGTTAATTCTTTATTAAAGAAAGGGGATTCCAAATGAAATTAAATGAATTAATTCAACAAAACAATGAAAAAAGAAAATTGTTAACTAAAGAAAATGAGAAATATTATACCAGCATGGTTGTCTACTTACGTACAGACCTAACTCTATCCGAACAACATGCAGAAGAAGTGTTAATGGAAATGTTAGATCATATGATTGCAGCTCAAAATGAGGGGAAAACGGCAATTGATGTATTTGGAGATGATCCGAAAAGTTATGCAGAAGAATTGATTGAACAACTACCCCAAGAAGAGAAACGAGATATGGTGAAATTCATTGGTCAACTTACCTTTACATTAATGGGATGGTTTTTAGTTAGTAGAGGATTACTATTACTTCTCTTTACATCGTTTACAACAGTTAGCACAACAGTTTATATGATTCCTACTCTGATTATTTTAACTTTAATTGGGCTAATAGTTGTCATTGGTGTGAAACTGATTTTTGATTTAATTCGTAGGTCTTTGTTCAATGAAAATGAGAGTGACAAGAAAGACATGATAAAAGCTGGCTTATTCGGTGTAGTCAGTTTTGCATTGATTATCTCAGCAAATATGTTCATACCTGATTTTGGTTCCTCATTTGATTTTCCAGCATCTGCATCACTTGGAGCTGGGGGATTGATGTTATTAGTTTCTTGGTTAATGAAACGTAATAATAAATGAATGCAAAAAGGAGAGCAGATGACTGCTCTCCTTTTTACATTCTAGATGAACTTACATAAATGACTAATGTATTCGTCAGCCCTTGATTTCATTAGGTTTAAGGACAATTCAGTATACCCAAGATCAGTCCATCCTTCGTAAACATCCATTTCTTCATCCACAAAATCAAAAACACTTAATATATCCCAATGAGGATGATAATCCATGGGATGTTCATGTAAATATGCGTTCAAGAATGAGTCAGCTGTTTCGACGCCATACAACAAAGCGAAATTCATCCGACAATGTGCAACATCTGCTAATGCAGGGCCGCTACATGCATTAATCCAGTCCACTACTCCACTTAATTTCCCGTCTTCCCAAAGTATATTAGTTGGGTGATAATCTCGATGAATAAAGACCGGTGTAAAGGATGGAGTAGAGTGTTGTACAAAATGAAGTGCTTTCTGCCAATCGTCTGGATTAGTGGTCCAATTAGGAACTTTCATTTCATGAATAGGCGTGTACGATGCATACTCCCAAAGAAAATCCGTCGGAATCGGCGTTTGGTGAATTCGGTATAAGGTTTCTGCAAGTTGTGGTATTCCAGCTTCGTACACACTACGGTCTAACTGAACTTTTCCTGGTATTTCACTCATCAATAGAGTGGGAGCATCGCACTCTTTTGCATGAACATCTGCAGTTAAAAACGTTGGGACAGGCAAATCTTCATTTGAAACGGTGAGTAAGCTAGCTCGCTCATGAATGATTAAATCTGGTTCTTCAGCTAACCATTCTTTATTAAGAATTTGTCTGGAGACGACGGATGATTGATTGTCTAGTAGGTGATGTGAGATGACTGATGAAACGCCACCTTTTAGAGAACTTGTTTTTTTAACCGCTTTTCCTAATTGGAGCTGAATCCAATTTTCAAGTTTTTCATTTCCTTGATTCATAACTTTAAGATCCTTTCGCCAGACACGGGTCTAAATTCCGAGAACTTTCCAAGAAGTTCGAGATATTTGTTCAAGTTCTCCAGCATCTAGCTTGAAAGTTAACGCCCCAACATTATCTTGAGCATGATGTGCTTTTGTAGCACCCGGTATAGCGAATACAGTGTCGCCATGATAATGAATTAACCAGTTCAATGCGACTTGACTTGCACTAACATTATATTTTTCTCCAATTGTATCAAGGAGATTGATTAAAGGTTTTGTCTCTGTAAGACCGACTTTTTTAAATTTGCGTTGATATCGACGAGGTCCCTTTGCTTGTTGAATTAAAGCTGGATTATCGTGGAACTTCCCTGTTAATAAACCTTGTTCAAGCGGTGAGTAGGCGATAATAGATATACCCAATTCTTTTGCACGCTCAAGCATGCCGCTTTCTTCTATACGACGATCGAGCAAACTATATTTCACTTGATTTGAAGCAAGTGATAGACCATGTTCAGTTAGGATTCTATGAGATTCAATCATAGCTTTCACGCTGAAGTTACTAACTCCAATATGTTTTATATGACCTTCATTCACAAGCTTAATCATCTCTAGCATTTGCTTTTCAACAGATGAAAAAGAAAAGGGTTGATGAATTTGGTATAAATCAATAGGTCTTTGATTGAGCGCTTCTTTACGGATGTCAATCGTCTTCGATATCGATGTAGCCGTTCGCAATGCTGGCCACCATTTCGTTGCAATTTTTGCATCATCAGGTGTGACGCCAATAGAATCTAGCGCTTTTGCTAATATCTTTTCAGACTCACCTCCACCATATACTTCGGCTGTATCAAACCAGTTAATTCCCCCATCTAACGAGGTCTTAATAATCTCTTCTGTTAACTCATCATCTAATGCTCCCCAAAATTTCCCGACCAAACCCGTTCCTTTACTGAACTGCCATGTGCCAAGACCAATTGCAGAAAGTGATAAATCGGATTGCCCTAATTGTCTTTTATTAATGTGTTTATTCAACTAATTCAGCCCCCATGAAGACAGTTATTATGAGTAAGTGTACCATTCTATAAAGGATGAATGCCATTCTCTACCTGTTTGAAAGATTATTTGGAAAAGCACATAATAGGAGACATGCAAGCTAAGCGAATCGGGGGAATAAAGAGTGAAAGACGATTTAGAATTTGATATGGAAATGGCAAGAGAATATGACAAGGGAATTAGGCGGGCGATGCCATCGTATGATGCTTTATTTCGAATGGTTCAGTCCTTTCTTCGAGCGAATGTGGAAGATGGAGCTAAGCTATTAATAATTGGAGCGGGTGGTGGAAATGAAATCGTTACATTTGGTTCGGCTAACCCAACATGGACATTTGCAGGAGTGGACCCGTCAGAAGAAATGTTAGAAGTAGCCCTTCAAAAAGCGAAGAATGAAGGCATAGAGGAGCGCGTTTCCATACATTCAGGAATCATTGAAGAACTTGAGTTTACGGAACGATTTGATGCGTCTACTTGTTTACTAGTGCTTCACTTTGTAGAAACGATTGAAGAAAAGAAAAGTTTGTTGAAAAAAGTAAGAGAAAACTTAAAACCAGGTTCACCATTTGTCTTAGTGTCTATGTTTGGAGATCAAAGACAATCTGAATTTGATGAACGCATGAATTTATGGAAATCCATTTGGCTTGATTTAACAGATTTAGAACTGGAAGATGTCGAGGCGATGGAAGAATCCGTTCGAGAATTATCTTTTATTCCAGTGGGTCAAATTGAAGAGCTTTTAGAAGAAGCAGGATTTGAACGTATTTCTCAATTCTTCTCAACAACGTTATTTGGTGGTTGGATTTGTCACTCTAGAAAATAATGGATAAGAATATAGGTTTCTTTCTAATGCAAAGCGGGAACTTCATATACAAAGAGAATTGTAGAGGAAGTGTTCATTGTGCATTCGCCATCGAAAGCAGAAGCAAAAGATAAAATGAGAGAAGCAAAACCATGGGTGCGCCGTTTTGGTCGTTTTGGTTATATGGCAAAAGGTGTGGTATACGGAATGATTGGGGTACTCGCTGCACTGGCAGCATTTGGACCTGGGGGCGAAATGACGGGAACGTCTGGAGCTCTCCAATCAATCGCAGAAATGCCATTTGGTGAACTCGTATTATGGATTATTGGGCTTGGTTTAATTGGTTATATCTTGTGGGACTTTATTAAAGCTTTTAAAGATCCGGAGAACGAAGGAACAGACGCGAAAGGACTTATTAAACGAACTGGTTATTTTATTAGTGGCGTTATTTATTCGAATTTAGCATTTGGTGCGATTAAATTAGCGAGTCATACGGGAAATGCTGGAGGAGGTAATTCTGAGAAAACGATATCGGCAAAGCTGATGGAGCAGCCATTTGGAGTTTGGATCGTCGGAACAGTGGGTGCCATCATTATTGGATATGGTATTTATGAACTGTATAGTGGTGTCAAAGAGAAGTTCATGTCTAAATTCAAAACGTACGAGATGAATGATAAAGAACGTAAAATTGCTAGGATTTCTGGAAAGCTTGGTTTAATATCACGTGGTATTGTTCTAAGCATGGTAGGGTTTTTCTTCATCCGTACTGCAATTACAAGTAACCCAGATGAATCCAAAGGACTTGGTGGGGCATTAACAGAGGTGGCTAGCCAGCCATTCGGTCAATTTTTACTAGCCATGGTAGCTATAGGTTTAATCTTATATGGAATCTATCAAATTATTCGAGGACGTTATCAACACATGAACTTTGGTGATAATCGATAGTAGCATGATTATTAGTAGTTGCAATTAGAGCTACCACGATAATAGTTATCGTGGTAGCTTTTTGGTGTTTTTAAATAATTAGGGTTTCTTTGTTTAATTGATTAGAAAAATTTGTGTTTAGCTCATAGGAGTTCATTGAAAATGAAAGACCGTCAATTGAATGTGAAAGCTTTCCCCTTAGCACTCGATGAAAAGCTATCCCTTAGAAGCGTAGCGAAAAGAGATAATAAGGGCTGGTAAAACAGCCCTTATTATTGGAAACTCCTGGGCTTTCGCTCGTGGAATTCGAAAATGAGTGAAAGGTCAGCGCTTGAGCGTGAAAGATCACGCTTTGAAAGTGAAAGAATGATAGTTGAGAGTGAAAGCTTTCATATATGGAAGGATGATCTATTGTTTTTGTCACGTGAATTTTAATGGTCATGACCTCTGTGTTTCACGCTATCGTTTAAATTATCTTTCACTTCAAAATAGTTATGATACGATTGGAATAAATGAATTCATTGTAGAGGATGTACGAGTATGCGAGTTTACGTAGCACTAATTTCCCTCAGTCTTATTTGGGGATTATCATTTGTTTTTATATCAATTTTAAGCGAACCAGCGGGTGTATGGGGCACTGTCTTTATTCGCTGTATCGCAGGGGCATTGTTACTGTTGCCATTTTTGTGGTTTAAGCGAAAAGAAATTATTCGTCCGGTTCCATGGAAAGCTTTACTCGTGGTAGGTGTGGTGAACGCTGGATTGCCTTGGGGGTTGATCGCGCTCAGTCAGACACAAATTAATAGTAGTTTAGCAGCTGTGCTAAATGCTTTTACGCCAATCTTTACAGGATTACTAGGACTCGTCTTCTTTGGAGCGGTTTTGTTAAAGCAACAATGGATTGGTATAGTAATTGGGTTCGTCGGCATCCTTATTATCATGGATTTTGACGTCACACACTTATTTGGTGAAAGTTTTGTTGGGATAGGGACAATGATTTTGGCCACAATGTGTTATGGCTTTTCTTCGCACTATGCACGTAGACATTTGAAATCGGCAGGCATATTATTCGTTACCACGTGTACGTTAATTGTAGGAGCGGTGTTTGGCGGGACGATGATGTTGATAACAACACCAAACCAATTACAAACACTCACACAAAACGTAAGCGGGGAAGTGTTATTTGCGATAATCGGTCTCGGATTTTTCGGTTCAGGAATCGCTCATTTACTGTTCTTTTATATCATGAATGAAAAAAGTCCGGAATTTGCAACTTCAGTCACTTATCTAATTCCGATATCGGCCATTTTATGGGGATATTTTTTATTGGAAGAACCAATTTCAATACATGTGATTGTGGGATTGATTGTCATATTAGGTGGAGTGTATTTAACAACACGACCCCGGTTAAAGCTAATTAAGTAAAGGGGGCAAGGTTAACATGTTAACGACGAAACAATTACAAGACATTGAGGCATTGCAAAAGGAATGTGAGGCATTCGATAAACTTCAACTGAAGTTGAACTGGGAAATGCTTCGTAGACGCGATTCGGATCAAACGGATTTCTTTTATGATCATGAGGATGAACTTATTGCTTTTCTAGGAATATATCCGTTTGGTTCAGTTGCAGAAGTGTGTGGCATGGTGAAACCGAGTGAACGTAGAAAAGGTCATTTCCACCAATTATTTTCAGAAGCCATGGACGTATGCGAAAATGGTGGCTACAAGAAAATCCTTCTCAATGCACCTGCAAGTTCACAAGCGGCGAAAGCGTTTTTAAATAAACAAGGTGCCACTTATGCGTTCACAGAACATCAAATGCAATGGGAAGAAAAGGAGTTGGCAGAGGTTAGTGGGTTTACACTACGACAAGCTGATGAAAAGGATATTGCCATGCGGGTGCGTATGGATGTTGAAGCTTTTGGAATAGATGAAGAAAGTGCGACCGCTAATGAGGGTAGAATTGATAACGATGAAGACACTGACATGTTAATGATAGAAGTAGACGAGGAAGTGATTGGCAAAATTCGTGTTAAACGTGAAGACGGAGAAGCTTGGATCTACGGATTTTCCATTTTGACAGCACATCAAGGTAGAGGAATCGGACGTAAAGTGTTGCAACATGTAGTTCTCGATCAAAGCGCTAAAGGGCATTCTGTTCACTTAGAAGTGGAGACGAAAAATGCACACGCATTATCGCTTTATGAATCAATTGGTTTTAAAGTGGTCCACGCTCAAGATTATTATCAATATAAATAGAAAAAACGAGTCCACATGACTCGTTATTTCTTTGGTTTAAGGCCATAACGCCAATAAATCACACCGCTGCGCCAAATTATGGTTTGCTAACGCCATATTATCGTGTCCAAACGCCAATAAATTAGCCTTGAACGCCAAAATATCACGCACGACCGCCAATAAAAAATTCACTTATAACAAAAAAATTATTCGGAATTTTACATAAAAGTCTCCATCAATTGTAGCAAAACAGGTCCTAATAAAATGATGAAGATACATGGGAAGATAAAAATAACGAGAGGAAACAGCATCTTGATCGGTGCTTTCATTGCTTTTTCTTCTGCTCG
>JBFIXW010000094.1:0-7850 GCA_041605715.1 Paenisporosarcina sp. | reverse complement strand
CGCTCAGTTAAAATTTTGGCGTTCTTGGTTAGAGTTTTGGGGATCTCAGTTAGAATTTTGGACATCTCAGTTAGAAAAATCGACATCTCAGTTGGAATTGTTAGAAGTCGCATAGTCTACTTAGCTTCACCAACAAACAACGACTGCCAAGCATTGCGGGCAGTCCATAGTTGAAATTTCCGCAATTTCATTTGAAATCAACCAAAAAGAAGAGCCCCTTCTTTTCAGAAGGAGCCCACCTGTATTAAATTAAATCTTAAATTGTTGTACAAGTTTTTTCAGTTCTCCTGAAAGTCCATTTAATACATCTGCTGAAGATGTAATTTCTTCCATTGATGCATTTTGTTCTTCTGCAGCTGCTGCAACCGTTTGAGCACGTTCAGATGCTTCAGTTGAAAGAGATTCAACTTCGCGAACGCGTCCTTCCATTTGATGAGCTGATGCATTCATTTGTTGGAAGATTGCAGTGATTTCTTCTGTTTGAGCAGAAACCTCGCCAATCATCTTGGCAATCTCATCATAGCTTTCACTCGATTTTTGAGCTAAGCCAATTCCAAGAGCAACTTCTTTCGTTGAACCTTGCATAGAAACGATAGCTTCTTTAACTTCGTGTTGAATTGATCCAATTCTAGAGTTAATATCTTTTGCAGCATTTGCAGATTGCTCAGCAAGTTTTCGAACCTCATCGGCTACAACTGCAAATCCTCGTCCATGATCTCCAGCACGAGCAGCTTCAATTGCTGCATTTAGTGCCAATAAATTCGTTTGCTCTGCAATAGCAGTTATAAGACCAACAATTTGACCAATTTCTTCAGATTTCACACTTAATCCACTTACGACATCAGCTGTTTTTTCAGAAACAAGTCGGATTTCATTCATTTTCTGACGTGTTTCCTCCATTACATGAAGACCCGTTGTTGTTAACTCAGTCGTTGATACAGCTTTATCAGAAACGTCTTGAATCGCCACGGAAGCTTGTTCCATACCTGTCGACATTTCACCAATCGATTCTCTTACATGACGAACAGATTCAGCTTGGACGTCTGCACCTTCCGATACATCAGCCATCGATTCTGTAATTTGCTCAGTTGCGCGGCTCGTTTCAGATGCACTCATTGAAACTTGTTCAGCCGAAATCGCCACAGTTGAAATTGATGCTTGTAAATCTTTTACAAGTTTTTGAAGGGTCATTAGCATTGTATTAAAATGCCCTGCTAAATCACCAAATTCATCTCTATTCTTGATTTGAATTTGATCTACTGTTAAGTCTCCGTTTGACATCGCTTTAAATCGGTCGGTTAACAATCCAATCGGTTTACGAATTAAACGAGTTAAGAATGCGGCAATTGCAACAGTTGCAAGAATAGCAAACAAAATACTGATAATTAGGGATAACATAACGACATTGAACGTACTGCTGCTTTTCGCTTCTAGTCTTTCAGCTTCATCTAAATCGATATACACTAACTCATCCAATGTTCTCTGGATAGAATCAAATTGAACATTTCCTTCGTAAGTAAGGGCTACTGCACGGTTTGTATTATCTTTTGTACTAAACACTCGTACTTGTTTGTTTTTCTCTATGTATTGATCCCATTTCTTCACAATATCTCCATGTAAATTGATGGCCATTGGATCTTGAAGTAATTTCCCGTAGCTTTCAAGCAACGTATTAATTTCTTGAACTTGCGCATCAATGCGGTCTGACGTTTCTCTTTTAACTGTTACATCAGTTGATAGAACATGTCTTTGCGTTAAGCTCATAACATTTTCCATGCGATAATTTAAAGACTTAACTGCATCTACTCGAGGTAAAATACGCGTATTTAGTTCTTTTGTGTTGTCATTTAGCACAATGGTACTGTAAACAGCAATTCCGCTTAAAATTAAAAATAATAGAATTATAGATGAGAACGCGATGATCAATTTTTTTCGAATGTTAAATCTAGCATTTGATTTCCCGAATTTCGGAGCTTTCATCTTAAATTTTGAAAGTCCAACTCTCGGTTCCTTCACTTTTTTAACTTTTGGTACTTTGGGTACTTTGACTTTAGAGCTTTTGAATGGATTACTTTTGAATTTACTCATAATATTAGTCCCTGCTTCCTCGTGTCATAATAATTGTATCGGCAAACTTTTACAATCTTTTACCGAAAATTGATAACCATGTGACAAAAAACAACATGCATATTGCACCCACCCATTGCCACATACCTAAAAGTTGATTTAACCAAATGACTGAAATCACCATTGCTGTTAAAGGCTCGATGCTTGATAGAATGCTTGTTTCTGTAGCTGAAATGTATTTCATGCTACTTAGGAATAAAACAAATGCTAACGTACCGAAAATAATAATTGTTAGTAGCAACATGACTAACTTGAAATCCATTAAATAAATCCACTCAGATGAATCCCAAATTCTTGTGACAACACCCAAAATAATTCCGCCCATTAACATTGACCAACCCACAACTAATATAACGCCCCATTCTTTCATTAAAGCGGTGGGGTATAAAATATAAAAAGCAAAAGAAAACCCTACAGCGATTCCCCATGCAGCGGCAACTGGACTAACAAGGAGCGTTGATAATGTGCCATTAGTTAATAGCAAAAATAATCCAAATAACGTCCCGACAATTCCGATTACCTGTATTGATGGTGGCCATTTCTTCAATTTCAAAGAGACGAATAGGATGACAAAAATAGGAGCTAAAAACTGAAGAAGAGTTGCAACTACTGCATTACTAGCTTCGATAGCAGCTACAAAAGAGTATTGAACGCCAAGCATGCCGAACACCGCAAAAATAAATAGACGTTTTACCCAATAAAAATCTTTAAAAATTTGTAAAATATCCTTCTTTTGAAGACTTAAAAAAACTAGTAAACCGAATCCTGCAATAACTAATCGCAAGGTCAACATAAATGACACTGACAGTGTGGAGTTATTTAAGATCCATTCCATGAGAGGCCCAGTAGCACCCCATAACATCGCGCCAGTGACAATCAATCCAATACCCTTTATCCGTTCCATGAGACCACCTACCTATATATCATAACTTATATCCTACTGTTCTCACAGATAAATTCTCAGTTTATTAAAAATATTTTATTTTCAACCGTTTCTCGACAATTATAATGACAAAACTAAAATTCATGGAAAACCACCACACTTTACTAATACACCTAGCTTTATACCATGTTAATTAACTCCAATTTTATTTAAAAATTAACCCAAAAAGACAATTCACACAAAAATTGTTATACAAAAGTATTCATTACACAATTTTTCAGAATAAACTTTTTTCAAATTAATGACGTAGTCGTGAGACTTCTTTATAATATAAATTAGTATGGTATACAAGGAGTCCTTAAATATGAATCGATTGCAACAAATATTGGAATCAGGGAACGAAGTATTTAATCACGTACCATTTCCAATGATGCTGACAACTAAAGAAGGGATTGTTCTTTGGTGGAGTCGAGAAGCCGAAAAAACTTTTGGCTATCGGGCAGAAGAGGTCGTTGGCCAATTTTATCCTTTTATCGAAGAAGAGAAATCGGCGATGCATAAGGCTACTTGGGATCAAGTGCTTAGAAGTATCGATCCTATTCGATTTGAAGATTTTCTTTTACATACAAAGCAGGGAGAAGAAGTTCACGTTTCTGCTGTTTTAAAATCGTTAACAATAGATCATGAGAGATGCGTTATGTTTTTATTTGAACAATATAATTCACCTATCACCAATGACACTACCGGTGCTCAGGAATTGGCGAGTATTAAAAACGGTTTAGACCAAACATTTATGCTTACTTATATTGATGAAGAAGGTCTAATTATTTATGCAAATGATTTATTTTTAAAAACGAGTAAATGGACACCAAAAAGAGTGGTAGGAAAATCTTTCTGGCAATTATTCCCACCCGGAACTGGTGAAATGTTTGCCAATACCATTTGGACTTCTTTAAAGAGTAATCGAGTGTGGCAAGGTTCGGTTGAGAAAATCACGAAAGATGGAGAGACTTATTGGGTTGAAATGACAGCCATTCCAGTAACCGCATCTTCAAATGACACCATGTACTACTGTATTTTAGAAAAAGATATTACAGAGAAGAAACGACTTCAAACGCATCTCGAGCAAATCGCTTACGTTGATCCCGAGACCAATTTGATGAATCGTCATCGCTTAGAATATATCGTTTCAAATTTCATTGAAGAAAAACGTCATTTTTCGTTTGTTTTTTTAGATATCGACAAATTTTTCACACTAAAAGACATGCATGACGAAGATTCCGAAACAACTCTATTACTTGAGTTTGCTAAACGAATGAAAATGTATTTCCAAGATAGTGATATTGCAAGAGTTGGTGTTGATGAATTTGTTGTGCTGACCCCTCTTAGTGAATGGTTTATACAAGGATTTTTAACTTATTTAAAACAGCATCCAATTTACATTCGCAACACCGCTATTCCGATCTCAATTAGTGGTGGTATTACACGATATCCGGAAGATCAATCCACTTTCCTTCATTTAATGAAAGCGTCTAACGCAACCATTCATAAAGTGAAGCAAGATGGTGGAGGAAATATTGTTAGTCTTTCGAAATCGACTCACCAAGCACTTAGTCGTAAATTAACGATTGAAAAACGATTAATAGAAGCTTTACATCACAAGGATTTACAAGTTTACTATCAACCACAACTTGATGTCCGGTCGGGTAGTATCCAAACTGTGGAAGCATTAGTGCGTTGGGAAGATGAAATACTTGGTACTGTGCATCCTAACGAATTAATACCAATCGCTGAAGAGTCAGGTATGATTCATGATATTGGGACATTTATGCTTGAACAGTCTTGTAAACAAGCTGCTGATTGGCAAAAAGAAGGTCGTCCATTAAAGGTGAGTATTAATTCATCTGTGCGCGAATTCCGTGATCATAATATGGTTAACAAGATACGCCAAACTCTTGAAAAATACAGTTGTCCTGCTCACCTATTGCAAATTGAAATTACGGAAAAGTTTGCTCTTGAAGCTGAAGCTGAACAATCGATTATTCGTCAAATGCGTTTATTGCAACAAGATGGTGTAGCATTCGTATTAGATGACTTTGGGACAGGCTATGCTTCATTCAGATACATGCAGTTGTTACCAATCTCAGAACTCAAAATTGATCAGTCGTTCATATCATCAATTATGCAACAAGAAAAGCTTCAGAAATTAGTCCATGGTATGATTCAGTTTGGAAAATCAATGAGTATTCGAGTTTTAGCAGAAGGTGTAGAGACAATGGAACAATTCGAGCTATTAAAAGAACTTGGTTGTGACGCACTGCAAGGGTATTATATTGGGCACCCAGTCACTTCAGATGATTTAGAACAAACAATTTCATTAAAAAATTCCTAAATCTAAATAATTACACTTAAAAGTGGTTTTCTATTTTTAACGTTTTCTGCAGACGATATGCTAGCCTCCTTAACATACCTCCTTATAAGCCTAAGGGGTCTAGTATATTTTGTTTTTCCGCAGGAGTTTTCAGACCACTTTTCTAATAAGATTAAGCACAAAAAACTGTCATGTGAATTTTATTTCACAATGACAGTTTTTCTTTTGGCCATATATCTAAATACCAATTGCATTAACACTTCTGCAAATACAAGACCCATCGCAATTGAGCCTGACGTCATAAAGGCTTTCGAAGCAAAAGCAATTGCCGTTAAATAATCGTTTTCAACAATATTACGCATAGCGTTATACGCAAGTCCGCCCGGCACAAGTAATATTATGCCCGGTACACTGAAAATAATCATTGGCATTTTAAATCGTTTCGATAGTATATGTGCAGCTAATGCGACTACAAAAGCACCAGCAAAGGATGCATGCACTTGATCTTGTGAGACCATTGTAAAAGCACTGAAAATCATCCATCCGCTCATTCCAACAATGCCACATGCTACGACCTTTTTACGCGGCGCATTAAATATAATGGCAAATGACACAGCAATAATGAAACTTAGAATGCCCTGTATAATCCACGTCATGACATCCCTCCTAAAATGATAGTACCAGTGCAACACCTGCACCTATGGCAAATGCGGTTAGTAATGCTTCTGCACCTTTTGAAACACCAGAAACAAAATGGCCCGCCATTAAATCACGTACTGCATTTGTAATTAAAAGACCAGGAACAAGTGGCATTACACCACTAATGATAATAATATTTAAGTCTTCACCAAGATTTAAAAAGGTGGATAAAAATGCTGTTAGCCCCACAATAGATGCCGCAATGAATTCAGCAAAAAACTTCACTCTCGTTAACTCATGTATTAAAGTTACGACCATGAACCCTAATCCTCCTGCAACTGTGGCTGCCGGTACGTCCCAAACCGTTCCTTCAAACAGAATAAGAAAGCATCCACTTGCTATAGCTGCTGCGATTAATTGCCAAGAAAAAGGAAACAATAAATTTTCGCTAGCGATTCTTTGCAATTCCTCATAGGCTTCTTCAATGGTCAATTCAGTGGTGGTCAATTTACGAGAAACTTGATTGACCAATGCTATTTTTTCTAGATCCGTAATCCTTAAGCGAATTGCCATCAATCTTGTGGAACCATCCTTACCTAACGAAAACATGATTCCTGTTGGTGTCACAAAACTTTGAGTGCCGATTAAACCTTGCGAAATCGCCATTCGTGTCATCGTATCTTCAACTCGATACGTTTCTGCTCCACTTTCAATCATTAATCGACCTGCTAGCAGGCAACAGTCAATGGCCAAATCATTTTTCTCATTTAGCAATTTTGCCCACTCCCTTCAAAAATACCTTTTGCATCATATTATCGAACCTGGGTCTAAAAAACAAATTTTGTATGATTTGATAAACAGGAACTGAAACTACAATCAACACATCAAACGCTATACAATAATACGAATAAGATATAAGAACTTTTTCGATAATAGGTCAATCAGTCATGGAATCCATTCACATACTCCAAAAACGCATTGCTATTTACAAAGGATCTTTTGCCGCTGACTTCATTCTTCGAAATGCTAAAATAGCTAATGTTTTTCAATGACCTGGATTCAAGCTGACTTAGTCGTATCAGATGGTGTCATAATTTCTAGCCTTGAAAGAAATGGACGCGAAGGGACGTTACGTATTTCCGGGATTAATTGATTGGCATATCCACATTGAGTCCTCAATGCTAACTCCTTCTGCATTTAATTTATATATAACAAAATGTTTTGATTGCAATTCCTCATATTATTCGTGGAATATATAAAAGATGACTCCGATAAAATACCGAAGTCATCTTGTTACAATATATAAATTTCTAGTTAACAGACATCTCATGCATATATAGTTCAAACTCTTGTATATTTTTAGGACCGTTTTTCATAACTACTTCACCCTCATAAAGGGATTCTCCTGTTTCCACATTAACTACAGCAACACTTGCGTTCGTTTTTGAATTCATAATTTGAGAAACTGCATATAATTTACTTTCTTTCACAATCACTAGTGGTGAAACCTCTTCGCTTACTTCATTTGATAAGTGGATTGTAAACTCATCACCAACTTCATGATTTTCAACGCTAAGAGGAGTCACAATTAAATTTTTCTCACTAAATTTCGAGAAATAAATCGTTGAACCTTCAAAAAAAATAGCTTGATTATCACTTAAACTCGCTGGCATATCGATGGTATCTTTATTTTGCGATTTTAAATTATAGAATAATATCTTTTTACTCGAACTCGATTCTCTAAGTCCGTCTGATCCTTCTTCAAAATTACTATGAGTTATTAAAAACACAACATTTTCATTAGCCTGTAAAGGATTAGTATTCATTAAT
>JBFIXW010000093.1:0-7867 GCA_041605715.1 Paenisporosarcina sp. | reverse complement strand
TAGAGAAGAAAACATGAAAGAATATGTGATGACTTTCGCTGCTTGGATTACACCAATGCGAGACGGAATCGTTGAAACGTACGCAAAAACTTGGGAACGAACTGTTCAGTTGCAAAAAATTGCGTTGCAAGAACTTTCAGCGTCATTAATCCCTGTGTTCGACAAAATATCGGTTATGCCACTAGTTGGTACAATTGATACAGAACGAGCAAAACTAATAATGGAAAACTTATTAGAAGGTGTTGTTAAGCATCGTGCCGAAGTGGTACTACTAGATATTACAGGGGTTCCTGTTGTTGACACGATGGTTGCTCATCATATTATTCAAGCAGCAGATGCTGTTCGATTAGTTGGGGCGAAATGTATGTTGGTCGGTATCAGACCTGAAATTGCGCAAACAATCGTAACTCTAGGTATTAACTTAAAAGATTTTACAACAACAAGCACATTACAACGTGGAGTTGAACAAGCTTTAGCTTGGACTAATCGTCAAATCGTGGAGGTGGAAGAAGATTGAATTTACGCATTCCCATACTTAAATTAAAAGATGTACTTATCGTATCTATTCAATGGGAATTGGATGATCAAACAGCTCTCCAATTTCAAGAGGATTTATTAACTAAGATGCATGAAACTAGTGCTAGAGGTGTTGTAATTGACTTAACACCGATTGACTTCATAGACTCCTTTATCGCTAAGGTATTAGGGGACGTCATTGCTATGTCTGGCTTAATGGGGGCGAAAGTTGTAATAACTGGGATTCAACCAGCAGTAGCCATTACACTCATTGAATTAGGAATTAGATTAGAAGATGTAATGACGGCTTTAGACTTAGAGAATGGTCTTGAAAAACTCCAACAAGAATTGGAGGCCTAGAAATGGGTTATCAGTCTTCTGTAGAAATTTTAACGGAGTGGGATATTGTTGCTGCAAGACAACTTGGGCGAAATGAGGCTAAAGAAGTTGGATTTGGCACAGTCGACCAAGCGCGTATCACAACAGCAATTAGTGAACTCGCTCGTAATATTTACTTATATGCGGGAAAAGGGAAAATCGAGATTGAACGTATAACAGAAGGCGGTTTGTTTGGAATCATTATCATCGCATCAGATGAAGGACCGGGGATACCCGATGTTCGAAAAGTGATGGAGGATGGATTCTCTACTTCAGGCGGTTTAGGAGCTGGAATGCCAGGAGTTAAACGTTTAATGGACGATTTCAAAGTGGAAACTGTTCTAGGTGAAGGAACGGTTATTAAAGCGACAAAATGGATTAGGTAGGGAGGTTTTGCTTAAATGCCTCAAGAAATTGAACGGCAATATAAAGAAATCATGCGTCAATATGTTATGCGGCAAACAGAGCAAAACTTATATGCGGGTCAAAATTTCAGCCGTCAATTGATTCAAAAGAACATTGCCCCTGAAGACGTAATCAGTATTCACAAAGTCGCTTTAGAGGAAATGCTACCTGAATTACCAGTGAATGTTTGGCATTCATTTGATTTGTTAATTGAAATGATGATTCGTTATGGTCTTGCTCTGAAAGAACATCAAAGTCTTCTTCAACGTCAAGAAGAGATGAAGTTGGAAATGGATTTGGCAGCAAATGTTCAAAAAACATTATTAAAGACAACTGTTCCCACGATAAATGGACTAGAAATAGGGATGATATCTGTCCCAGCTAGACAAATGAATGGGGATTATATTTACTTCCTAAGTGATAATTCTGAATATGCTGGAGTAGCCGTTGCTGATGTTATTGGTAAAGGTATACCAGCAGCTTTGTGCATGTCTATGGTTAAGTATGGGATGGATAGTCTTCAAGATTCACATACTGACCCTGCGATCGTTCTTGATGTTATTAACCGCATCGTTGAAAAAAGTGTAGATGATGATATGTTCATTTCTATGTTTTATGGCAGATATAATGTAACTAACTCGGTCTTTACATATGCATCTGCAGGCCATGAACCTGCTCTTTTTTTCGACTCAGCAACCGAAACTTTTTCGGAATTGCATGCTAAAGGACTGCTATTAGGTGTAGTTCCTAATGTCACGTACAATCAACATGATATTACCTTGAAAACCGGAGATTTGGTTGTCATGATGACGGATGGCGTGACGGAATGTAGAACTGAAGTAGGTTTTATTGAACAAGACATCATTTTGTCACTAATCAGTTCTTTACGAAATAAACCTGCACAAGTCATAGTAGATACTGTCTATAAAGAGTTGGAAAAAATGCAGGATTTTGAACTGCGTGATGATTTTACGCTAGTGATTTATAAAAAAACGGATTCTAATGTTTGAAACTAATAAGTGAGTGGTAAGGTAAGTTATAGGAAATTAGATGTATATACAGATGGACGGGGTGTCAATTAGATGAATATTCAAGTTGTATTTAAAAATGATAACGATTTAGTAAAAGGATATATTAGTGGTGAAATCGATGCTTTTACAGCACCAATGTTACGAGAAAAATTATCGACAGTAGAGTTGAAAAAAGGTTTGCAAGTTGAACTTAACCTTTCGGATGTATCATATATGGACAGTACTGGATTAGGTGTTATTGTAGCTTTCTTCAAAAATGTGAATGCGAATGAAGGTCACGTGAAATTAACGGGATTATCACCTCGTTTAAAACGATTATTTGATATTACGGGTCTTGGTGAAATTATGGATATTGAAACAGATGATAAAGGTGGTAGTGAGTCATGAGACCTTTCGATTACGTCGAAATTAGAGTTCCTGCGAAACCTCAATATGTAGGGGTAGCGCGTTTAACTATATCCGGTTTAGCTAGTCGCGTAGGTTTTTCTTATGATGATATTGAAGATTTAAAAATTGCTTCAAGCGAAGCGATTACTAATGCGGTTCAACACGCTTATGCTGGTGTGGACGAAGGTGAAGTAGTAGTTGGTTGTGCTTTATACGAAGATCGCATTGAAATCATGGTGGCAGATCATGGGAAAAGTTTTAATTTTGAAGAAACAAAAGCCAAAGTTGGTCCTTACCACGAACAGCAAGAAGTGGAATTCTTAAGAGAAGGAGGACTTGGGCTGTATTTGATTGAAACGCTAATGGACGAAGTAAAAGTCCATCACCAAGAAGGCGTGACAGTATTCATGACAAAGTATGTCGGAGAAGAGCAGGTGGAAGAGAATGTCGAAACTATCTCCTCCTAATCAGCAAACCAAAGAACAAATCTTAACATGGATACAAGCGTACCAAGAACATGGCGATGAAGACGCGCAAACTAATTTGGTTTTAAATTATCAGCGATTGGTTGAATCAATTGCGCGAAAATATTCGAACGGAAAATCATATCATGAAGATATTGTTCAAGTGGGTATGCTCGGACTTCTAGGTGCAATCAAACGATATGATGCTTCTTTCGGTAGAACGTTTGAAGCATTTGCTGTTCCAACTATCATTGGTGAAATTAAACGATTTTTACGTGATAAAACATGGGCTGTTCATGTTCCGCGTCGAATTAAAGAACTTGGTCCACGCATTAAATCTGCTGTGGAAACACTAACAATTGAACTTCAACGTTCTCCAAAAGTGATTGAAATTGCCGAGTATTTAGAAGTAGATGAAGATGACGTATTGGAAGCAATGGAGATGGGTAAGAGTTACCAAGCGCTATCAATGGACCATTCCCTTGAGTCGGATTCAGACGGCAGTACAATTACTTTGTTTGATGTCATTGGCAAACAAGATGACGAATACGAGAAAACGGATCAAAGAATGTTAGTAGCTAACGCACTGAGTGTACTTTCTGAGCGTGAAAAAGAAGTGATTCAGTATACATACATTGATCAGTTAAGCCAAAAAGAGGCTGGTGAAAAGTTAGGAATTTCACAAATGCATGTTTCTAGATTACAACGTAAGGCAATTAAAAAACTGCAAGATGCGATATTGGCAGCTGCTGGTGTATCATAATGGATTCTATCCGACATCCGTATCTAGAAGTATTCGTCTATCAAGAAGCCAAAGAAGGAAACCGTGAATGTGGAGATACTTACTTTACGTTTATGAATGATCAGTACTTTTTATGTGCCATCGCGGATGGTTTAGGTAGTGGTCCAATCGCTAGGCAATCTTCAGAAATCATTCCTAAGATTTTAGCTGAATATCATCACGAAACAATTGATGAACTTCTCCTCAGAAGCAACGAGTTAATGGTGCACAAAAGAGGTGCAGCAGTTGCAATTGTGAAGGTGGACTTTGCCGCTAAGACAATCGAGTACAGTTGCGTCGGCAACATCAAATTTTATATGACGCGTAGAGATGATGAAAAAATGATTTACCCATTACCAGTAATGGGTTACCTATCAGGGAGACCTCAGAAACTTAGAACTCAAAGATATGCATATAAACCAGGAGACTTATTCTTACTTCATTCAGACGGTGTTGTGATGAGTAATCCTAAAGAATCAATGAGAAAAAGTACTGGGGCATTTGATTTACATCAAACTTTAATTCATACAATCGAACATGGTGATGATGCAACGTTCATCGCAGGAAGCCTTCTCCAATAACTTGGAGAGGGTTTTTTATTTCATATAGGAAAGCTGTAAACTGATTTCCCTTTTAAAGTGCACTTAAGGATTACCGAGTGATAAAATATAGGGGAACACTGAAAGGGTGAATCATATGGATGCAAAACAAATGATGCAACGAATTGCGAAAGAAACGAATGTAAGACCTCAACAAGCGCAACAAGTGATTAACTTACTTGAGGAAGGAAATACAGTTCCTTTCATCGCTCGTTATCGTAAGGAAGCAACGGGTTCATTAGACGAAGTGCAAATTAAAGCGGTAGAAGACCGCTATCGATACATACAACAATTAGAACAGCGTAAAGAAGAAGTCACACGATTGATCGAAGAACAAGGTAAGCTTACAGATGAGTTATCAAACTCCATTCAGGCAGCTACCGTTTTACAACGCCTTGAAGATTTATATCGTCCGTACAAACAAAAGAGAAGAACGAAAGCAACGATTGCAAAAGAAAAAGGTTTGGAACCGTTAGCAACCTTATTATTTACTTTTTCAAGTACAAAACCTGAAGATCTTGCAAAAAACTTTGTAAATGAAGAAAAAGAGGTCATGAATGTTGAGGAGGCATTGCAAGGGGCACGTGAGATTCTCTCGGAACAATTTGCCGATGACCCTAAGATTCGTGAAAGTCTTCGTAACTTAACTCGTTCAGAAGGCTCTATTGTATCGGTCGTGAAAAAACAAGAGGCTGATGAAAAGGGCGTCTTTGAAATGTATTACGACTATGCAGAACCGGTAAAGAAAATCGTACCTCATCGAGTTTTAGCATTAAACCGGGGTGAAAAAGAAGATATCTTGAAAGTTTCCTTGAATGCTCCAACTGACCGAATCCTGCGTAAAATGCGAGAAGAATGGATTCCTTCAAATAGTTCATCACCAAGCATTTCGCAAGTCTTAGAAGCAATTGAAGATTCTTACAAACGTTTAATTGCGCCATCTGTCGAACGTGAAATCAGAACAGAACTGACAGAAAAGGGAGAAACCCAGGCGATTCATATCTTCTCCGAGAATCTAAGAAATCTTTTACTGCAACCCCCAATGAAAGGGAAAGTGGTACTAGGGGTTGACCCTGCCTATCGAACAGGCTGTAAATTAGCTGTAGTTGATGATACGGGTAAACTTCAAGAAGTATCTGCTATTTATCCGCATCCACCAAGGGCAGATGTGGCAGCTTCAACGAAAAGTATTTTGGACGTCTTAAAGCGCTACCCAATCTCCATCATCGCCATTGGTAATGGTACAGCTTCAAGAGAAACTGAACAGTTTATCGTTTCTTGCTTAAAGCAAATAGACCGAGAAGTATCTTACGTTATTGTGAATGAAGCGGGAGCCAGCGTTTATTCTGCATCTGATACAGCGCGAGCAGAATTCCCAGATCTTCAAGTTGAACAACGAAGTGCCGTGTCAATTGCGAGACGACTTCAAGATCCGCTATCAGAATTGGTAAAGATTGAACCTAAAGCAGTAGGGGTCGGGCAATATCAACATGACGTATCACAAAAGAAATTAAATGATTCATTAACATTTATAGTAGAAACGGCTGTTAACCAAGTAGGAGTTAACATCAATACTGCCTCTGCCTCACTATTACAATATGTTTCGGGTCTATCAAAAACAGTAGCCGAAAACGTTTTAAAAATGAGAAATGAACACGGTAAGTTTACATCTAGAGCGCAATTGAAAAAAATTCCGCGTTTAGGTGCAAAAACATATGAACAAGCAATCGGTTTCCTGAGAATTCCGGATGCTAAAAATCCGTTTGATGCAACGGGTATACACCCAGAGAGCTATCATATTGCCGATGAAGTCTTGAAAACGGTAGGGTTAACTAAATCAGATATAGGTTCAAGGGAAGCGGAGATCAAATTAAATGACCTGCCAATAAAAGAATTAAGTGAAAAATTGGATGTTGGAGAAATTACTTTACGAGATATTGTAGATACAATGAAGAAACCGTCTCGTGATCCTCGTGATGAGTTCCCCCAACCATTATTAAAAACAGATGTTCTGCAAATGGAGGATTTAGCGAGTGGAATGGAACTTCAAGGGACAGTTCGAAATGTAGTCGACTTTGGAGCCTTTGTGGACATTGGGGTAAAACAAGATGGACTTGTTCATATTTCCAAGCTTAAAAAAGGATTTGTTAAACATCCCCTTGACGTAGTTGCACTAGGAGACATCGTTACCGTTTGGGTTGAGCAAGTTGAAAAATCCAAAGGTCGTATTTCGCTTACAATGCTTTCGCCTGAAAAACAAAATTGATTGTAAAACCTGCTCATGATGTATAAAATGGGCAGGTTTTACACAATGTAAAGGATGATGGTCTTGAATAATAAAGAACTACACGAATTAGTCAAAGACATTTCGGAAACTATTTTTGGTAAGAAGTTTAAACACTTAGCCTACTTTAATGCTCGCTTAAGAACTACAGGAGGACGCTATATGCTTCGTTCTCATCATATTGAAATCAATCCACTAGCACTCCAACTTCACGGAAGAGATGAACTAGAAGGGATTATCCGTCACGAACTTTGTCATTATCACTTACATATAGAAGGAAAGGGATATAAACATCGGGATTTGGACTTCCGGGAATTAATGAAACAAACAAATGCTCCTCGATTTTGTGCAAGCTTAGGAGTTGCGAAAAGAAGAGTAAATAAGATTCAGCATACATATGGATGCAAAACATGTGGTCAATTATATAGACGGAAAATTCGTTTAAATACGCAGAAATATCGGTGTGGCAAGTGTTCAGGGTCATTATTAAAAATCGAATAATAATTGTTTGGATTAATTCGCTAAAAGAGGTTGACGATTGTGGATGAGGTCACTATAATAAGAAAAGTCGATTACATTCAAACATTATTCCGAAGTAGCTCAGTGGTAGAGCAACCGGCTGTTAACCGGTTGGTCGTAGGTTCGAGTCCTACCTTCGGAGCCATTATTTGGCCCCTTGGTCAAGCGGTTAAGACACCGCCCTTTCACGGCGGTAACACGGGTTCGAATCCCGTAGGGGTCACCAACTAGTTTATCTTCTAACTCTTACACACTTTAACTTTCGAATTATGAAAAAAGGTGGAGCAAATCGCCAAACGAAGATGGCGATTAACATCGACGCAAGCGAAGCGTGGAAGATGTAATGTTTCATCGCCAAACGAAGATGGCGATTAACATCGACGCAAGCTTTAGCCGAGGAAGATGTCCACTATGATAAGTGCGTGGTAAAATTAGTGTTTATAATTTGATAACGTCGCGGGGTGGAGCAAATCGCTTTACGAAGAAAGCGATTAACATCGACG
>JBFIXW010000092.1:0-7876 GCA_041605715.1 Paenisporosarcina sp. | reverse complement strand
TTGCACCAACAGAACTCCCAATCGGAGTCATCACAGCATTTCTTGGAGCACCAGTGTTTGCCTTTATTTTCTTCAAACAGCGACGAACGGGAGGTGCGTAATTTGTTACAGGTCAACGAAATATCTGGCGGTTATCAAGGCACACCCGTTGTTAAAAATGTTTCATTCTCGGTCGCAAGAGGGGAAATGCTTGGAATCCTAGGTCCAAATGGAAGTGGGAAATCGACTTTACTAAAAGTCATTAGTGGCATTCTCCCATCATTGACTGGAAGCGTCCACATTGACGGGAATCCGCTCCCTTCATACCAATCGAAGCAACTCGCAAAGCAAATGGCCGTTTTGCCACAACTACATGCACATGCATTTACGTATACCGTTCGAGAAACGGTGTCACTTGGACGCTATCCACATCAATCTGGATTGTTTTCATCCTGGTCAGCGGAAGATGAATCGGCTGTCGTCGAAGCCATGCAGCTCACGGACATCAATCAATACGAAAACACCTACCTCGATCAGTTATCAGGTGGGGAACAACAACGCGTCTTTGTCGCACAAGCACTCGCTCAAAAAGCACCGATTTTATTACTAGACGAACCGACGAACCATTTGGACATCGCCCACCAAAAGCAATTACTCGATACCATCAAAACGCTCTGTTTAACAAAAGGACTAACCGTCGTCTCCGTTTTCCATGATATTAACCTCGCATCGCTTTATTGCGACCGACTATTGATGATGGACAACGGAATGATTCAATACATCGGTGAACCACATGCCGTCTTAAAAGAAGAACAAATCATGGACGTCTACAATGCGCGTGTCGTCAGCCACCCACACCCAGAACTACCTAAACCGCAAATCACGCTCTTGCCAAGTATCAAAAGTACGAAAACCATGCCTTTGGTTAATCAAACACACTTCCGCATTACATCAGAATTTGTAATTCTACAAACGGAATACCCACTAAAAACCGTATCTTCCGCAGTAGTCAATGCGGGTTCCGGTTGGTATCGTAACTTTGTTAATCGACATGTCCCGCATACCTATGAGCATGAAAATAGTATAGAAGAAATGACGCAGTACCTACAAAGGCAAGGATTGTCGGCCACCGACACTGTCGGAATGATGACAGCTATTCAACCAGAAAAAGTGGTCATTTCCGATTATTATGGTGACTTTGGACAAATCACAATAGCTGTCACTGCAGGAATTGGCAACGCGATAGATGTCTCAAAATCATTCAAATACACGCGAAAAGCTCCAGTTGGAACGATCAACACCTGGATTATCATTAACGGAAAACTCTCAGAAGAAGCTTTTATCCAAGCGATGATTACAGCAACAGAAGCTAAAACGAAAGCCCTTCAACATATGCATGTGTTAGATCCCTACAGTGGTACCCTTGCCACCGGGACGCCAACCGACAGCCTATTAGTAGCTGCAACACAAATCGGAGCCAACATTCCCTATGCAGGGCCCGTAACAGAACTAGGCAAACTAATCGGACGCGGCATCTTCGAATGCACCATAAAAGCGATCAACAAAACCCAATCGTGAACATGCGATTGGGTTTTGTTTTTGTTCTACAGATTATAAGTAAAAGTTTTCTTATATTGAGGATTGGAATGTAGGAGGCGAAAAATTTCTTTCTAGCTCACTCTATAGCAATGGAAATATTATCGTCAATGGGCATGGCGTTTCTGTAGTACAACCATGTTAGCTTCCAAGTAAGAATAGCTGTGTTCTATAGGTATTAAGTGAGAACTGCTGGAAAAAGGATTGGAATTACCTTACTAATTTTATATCTTGGCTTTTTCGCATGAATCAAGTATTGATATGTAAGGACTTCTACTAAAAAATCTTCATTGAAGTCTTATGTGTTAATTCAAAAGATTTGCATATGATTTTATTGATTGAAATGTAGGTGGCGTCTCCAGCGGAATCAGCACGAACCGAAGACCCTGGACTGAGCAAAGCGAGGGAAGCGGCTGAGGTCGTGCCCGCGGAAAGCGTCCACCGAAATGAAAATTGTCCACCTAAAATTGTTCAACAATCTCAAAGTTTAAGAATCTTCACATTTCTGTTGACTGAATGCTCATTCAGTTTTAAACTGAAGATAAGCATCGACATAGCAAACACTATCTACTAAACTGTTATTATCTGATTAATAGCAATTTTGATTTTTTTAACGAGAGGGGAGAATACAATGAATTACCTTTTAATCGCAAACTGGATTTTATTCATCGTTGTAACTGCGTACGCACTTGGGTTATTCACGTATTTGTTGAAGACGCGTTACAGCTACATAAAACTCGGACAAAAAGTTGAATTTGATGACAATGTAAAAGAACGTATCCGTAAAATCATGGTCAATGTATTTGGCCAAAAGAAATTATTGAAGGATAAGAAAAGTGGTATTATTCACGTCATGTTCTTCTACGGTTTCCTTCTAGTACAAGCTAGTGCCATTGATTTTATTTGGAAAGGATTAAAGCCTGGATCTCATTTACCTCTAGGACCTTTATATCCAGCCTTCACATTCTTCCAAGAACTTGTGACTTTGATGATTTTAGTGGCAGTTGTTTGGGCATTCTACCGTCGCTATATTGAAAAACTTGTTCGTTTAAAACGTGGTTGGAAATCAGGCTTAGTCTTGATTTTCATTGGTGGATTAATGGTTTCTGTTTTAATCGGAAATGGGATGGGCATGATTTGGCATGACCACGCAGCAACATGGGCAGAGCCAGTCGCATCAGTAGTAGCTACAATCTTCGGATTCTTACCGGACGTTGCTGTTATTACAGTCTTCTACATTATGTGGTGGGCTCATTTACTATTCCTCTTAACTTTCTTAGTTTACGTACCACAATCGAAGCATTTCCATTTAATAACGGGTCCTGTAAACACTTACTTTAACCGGACAGACAACGTCGGTAAACTTCGTCCGATTAACTTTGAGGTAGAAGAAGATGAAGAAGCAGACGAAGATGAAATGCCATCTTTCGGTGTAGGTAAAATTCAAGATTTAAACCAAAAGCAAATGATCGATTTATATGCCTGCGTAGAATGTGGTCGTTGTACGAATATGTGTCCAGCAACAGGAACGGGAAAAATGCTGTCTCCAATGGACTTAATTACAAAACTTCGTAATCACTTAACGAACACAGGTGCCGTTATGACACAACAAAAGCCATGGGTTCCAGCAATGGCTTTCGCGAACACACAAGGTAACCAATTAGCTGTCGCTGCTCGAGTTGAAGGTGCAGTAATTGAAGATATTTATAACCCGGCTTTAATCGGTGATGTGATCACGGAAGAAGAGCTTTGGGCTTGTACCACATGTCGTAATTGTGAAGACCAATGTCCAGTTATGATTGAACACGTTTCTCACATTATCGACTTACGTCGTTACCTAGTGATGACTGAAGGTCGCATGAATCCGGATGCTCAACGTGCAATGACAAACATTGAACGTCAAGGGAATCCTTGGGGTCTTAACCGTAAAGAGAAAGAAAACTGGAGAGACGCACGTCCAGAAATCAATATCCCAACTGTTAAAGAATTATCCAAAGCGGATGAAGAATTCGAATACTTATTCTGGGTTGGCTCAATGGGTGCTTTCGATAGCCGTTCACAAAAAATCGCTCTTTCCTTTGCGCGCTTAATGAACGAAGCAGGCGTGAAGTTCGCTATTCTTGGAAATAAAGAAAAGAACTCTGGTGACACACCTCGTCGTCTAGGAAATGAATTTTTATTCCAAGAACTTGCAACAAGTAATATCTCTGAATTTGAAAAAGCGGGCGTAACAAAGATTGTCACAATCGACCCACATGCTTATAACATTTTCAAAAATGAATACCCAGATTTCGGTTGGAGTGGAGAAGTTCTTCACCACACTGAAATGCTGTTTGACTTAGTACAAGAAGGTCGCTTAAAACCACAACATGCAATCGATGAGACCATAACATTCCATGATTCATGTTACTTAGGCCGTTACAATGACGTATATGATCCGCCACGTGAAATTCTACGTGCAATTCCAGGAGTGAAACTCGTGGAAATGGACCGTAACCGCGAAACAGGAATGTGCTGTGGAGCAGGTGGTGGTTTAATGTGGATGGAAGAACACACAGGAAATCGCGTCAACGTAGCCCGTACAGAACAAGCACTTGAAGTAAATCCAACGATGATTTCATCAGGTTGTCCTTACTGCTTAACAATGCTTTCTGACGGAACAAAAGCAAAAGAAGTGGAAGAAACAGTAGGCACCTACGATATCGCAGAACTACTTGAACGCTCAGTACTAGGCGATTACCTACCACCTGTTGAAGAAACAGAAGAAGAACCAATTCTTCAATAAGAAAAGTAGAATTGATAAATGTATAAAAATTAGATACAATTAGGTCAACAGAAGAGGGAGTCTTGAGCTCCCTTTTCGTTTGTCTACTTGTCGAGCGAGCGTTCACTCGACTTCTTATCAATCTTACTGAGCTTTATAATAAGAAGGGTTAACTATCTCTTTCGCTTTCCGCGAGCGTCTTCAAAAATATCACCGAAAGTGAGCGGCAGGTACATGAGCTTTAGACCCTGAACTGAGCTTGCGAATGTCTTTGTATTTGCGACGAGTAATCGCAGGAGCAAGGGAAGCGGCTAAAGCCATGCCCCAAAAAAAGCGTCCGTAGCAATGAAAATCAACATTTATTATTTGAATACAATGTGAACTCCACTGCAAAGTGGAGTAACCTTTTCTATAACTCACAAAAAGAAAAGTCAGAATATTTTAATTTGAAAAACTGTAAGCGCATACAACCATTCATATAGGGAGGCAACAATTATGACAAAAACAGTTATTTTAGATGGCGCACGTACAGCTTTTGGGAAAATGGGTGGCGCACTTTCTACACTTTCAGCTAGTGATCTTGGTGGAGTAGCGATTAAAGAAGCCTTAAATAAAGCAGGTATTGATCCTGAATCAGTTGATGAAGTCATCATGGGTACAGTATTACAAGCAGGTCAAGGGCAAATTCCTTCTCGTCAAGC
The DNA here is from genome assembly GCA_041605715.1 of Paenisporosarcina sp. GTDB lineage: Bacteria > Bacillota > Bacilli > Bacillales_A > Planococcaceae > Paenisporosarcina. The sequence continues at coordinate 2,836 of JBFIXW010000092.1, read as the reverse complement.
TGCAACAAAAGCGGGTATTCCATGGAGTGTTAAAACCGAAACAATTAACAAAGTGTGTGCATCAGGCATGCGTGCAGTTACCCTTGGCGACCAATTAATCAGACTGGGTGACGAAGAAATTATCGTGGCTGGTGGGATGGAGTCGATGTCAAACGCACCTTACTATCTACCAAAAGGTCGATTTGGCTTACGCATGGGTGATGCTCAAATGATCGATGGAATGATTTATGACGGATTATCATGTGCATTTACACCAGATCGTGTGCATATGGGCACATACGGAAACTCAACGGCTGAAGAATTTACATTAACTCGTGAAATGCAGGATGAATGGGCTGTTCGTAGTCATGAACTAGCATTTAAAGCAATGGATAGCGGGATATTAGCTGAAGAAATTACACCGGTAGTAATACCACAACGTAAAGGGGATCCAATCTCAATCGATACAGACGAAGCACCACGTCGCGATACGTCGTTAGAATCTTTATCGAAATTACGTTCAGCTTTTAGTAAAGACGGTTCGATTACTGCAGGAAATGCACCAGGGGTTAATGACGGAGCAGCAGCACTTGTCTTAATGAGTGACGAACGTGCAAAAGCGGAAGGGAAAACACCACTTGCATATGTGATAGCTCATGCAGAAGTCGCAATCGAGCCTAAACACTTCCCTCAAACTCCAGGACTTGTGATTAATACACTTCTTAAGAAAACAGGCAAAACACTTGAAGAAATCGATTTATTTGAAATCAATGAAGCATTTGCAGCAGTTGCACTCGCTTCTTCAAAAATAGCAAATTTAGATTACACAAAAGTGAATGTAAATGGCGGAGCGGTGGCATTAGGTCATCCAATCGGAGCTAGTGGTGCCCGCATCATTTTAACGCTGGCTTATGAATTAAAACGCCGTGGTGGCGGAATTGGTATTGCAGCTATCTGTTCAGGTGGCGGTCAAGGCGATGCCATTATGATCGAAGTACCAAAAGCATAATTTAAAAATGAAGGAGGCTAACATATGAACATCCAAAAAGTACTAGTAATCGGAGCGGGACAAATGGGGTCAGGTATTGCGCAAGTGTGTGCGCAAGCAGGTTTCGAGGTAAAGCTTAACGATATGAAAGATGAATTTTTCGAACGTGGACTAAGTATCATTACGAAGAACTTATCACGCAACGTTGAAAAAGGACGCATGACAGAAGATGAAAAAACAAAAGTACTATCACGAATTACGAAATCTCTTGATTTAAATGATGCAAGTGATGTGGATTTAGTAATCGAGGCTGCTGTTGAAAACATGGAAATCAAACAATCGATTTTCAAACGTTTGGATGAAATCACACCAAAACATGCGATTTTAGCTTCTAACACATCTTCACTTCCAATCACAGAAATTGCAGCGGTAACAAACCGTCCTGAACAAGTAATTGGAATGCACTTTATGAACCCAGTTCCAGTGATGAAGCTCGTAGAAATTATTCGTGGTCTTGCTACTTCAGATGAAGTCTACTCAGCTATTGAAGAAATGACGAAGAAACTAGACAAAGTACCGGTCGAAGTGAATGATTTCCCAGGATTCGTCTCTAACCGTATTTTAATGCCAATGATCAATGAAGCCATTTACACATTGTACGAAGGTGTAGCGACTAAAGAAGCCATTGATGACGTGATGAAAATGGGTATGAATCATCCAATGGGACCTTTACAATTAGCTGACTTTATTGGTTTAGATACATGTTTATACATTATGGAAATTTTGCATGACGGATTTGGGGACAGTAAATATCGTCCATGTCCATTACTGCGCAAATATGTAAAAGCAGGATGGTTAGGTAAAAAAACAGGTCGTGGTTTTTACGTGTACGAATAGGAGGCGCTCAGCTTGGAACTGAAGTTAACAGAAGAACAATTAATGATGCGCACTATGGTTCGTGACTTTGCCAAAACGGAAATCGAACCGTTTATTGACCGAATGGAACAAGGTGAATTTCCCCGTGAAATTCTAAAGAAAATGGCTGGATTAGGTCTTATGGGAATTACTGCACCTGAAAAATACGGCGGTTCAGAAATGGATTTCCTAAGCTATATCATTGCCATTCATGAGCTGTCAAAAGTGAGTGCAGTCGTGGGCGTCATCCTTTCGGTACACACATCGGTTGGAACAAATCCGATTCTTTATTTTGGTAATGAAGAACAAAAACAAAAGTACGTGCCGAAATTAGCATCTGGTGAATATTTAGGAGCATTTTGTTTAACAGAGCCATCTGCCGGTTCGGATGCCGGTTCAATGAAATCCAAAGCAACAAAAGATGGAGAATTTTATACTCTTAACGGCTCAAAAGTCTTTATTACAAACGGAGGAGAAGCAGATGTTTACATCGTATTTGCTTCAACAGATTCATCTCAAGGATCAAGAGGCGTGTCCGCTTTTATCGTAGAAAAAGACACTCCAGGATTAATTATCGGAAAAGACGAACACAAAATGGGCTTACACGGTTCACGAACTGTTCAACTAACTTTTGAAGACATGAAAGTACCTGCTGAGAACCTATTAGGTGCAGAAGGCGAAGGATTTAAAATTGCCTTAGCTAACTTAGATGTGGGCCGAATCGGAATTGCAGCCCAAGCTTTAGGTATTGCAGAAGCGGCATACGAAGCAGCTGTAGGGTATGCAAAAGAACGTGTCCAATTCGGCAAACCCATCGCAGCTCAACAAGGTGTTGGGTTCAAATTAGCAGACATGGCAACAGCTGTTGAAGCATCAAGATTGTTGGTCTACCGTGCAGCAGATCTTCGTTCTCGCGGCATTTCATGCGGTAAAGAAGCTTCTATGGCCAAACTA
>JBFIXW010000091.1:0-7987 GCA_041605715.1 Paenisporosarcina sp. | reverse complement strand
GAACTATTTGCGAATACACTTGCTCTTTTCCTATATATCCATTTTCATCAAGTTCGATTATTCGATTGCAATATAGTTCTCGATTTATAGGTAGATTAAACTTAACATGTTGAACTATACAGAAAGCTTTTAATGTAGAATGCCGATCGAGTAAAGTTCCATCCAAGTCAAATATAATAGCCTTCACATTCATCACTCCTATAGAAAAGGACTTGGAAAGTGTCCAAGTCCTTTAACGCCATTTAAATTCTTGATCATGTAGTAATTTTAAGAACGCATCGACAACAGTCGGATTGAATTGAGTTCCTCTGCCTTTAATAATCTCTTGAATTGCTTCTTTAATGGTTAGAGCATTTCGATAAACACGGTTAGTTGTCATGGCATCGAAAGAATCTACCACTGATACAATTGAAGCTTCCAAAGAAATCTCATCCCCTTTTAAACCATGGGGATAGCCTTTTCCGTCATACCGTTCATGATGTTCTTCTACGATAAATGCAGCATCGCGTAACCAAATGACCTCATGCTGCCTCATCATCTGAGCCCCTTTAACGGTATGAGATTTCATCAATTCCCACTCTTCAGATGTAAGCTTGCCTGGTTGGTTTAGAATTTCAATAGGGACAGCCAGCTTCCCACTATCGTGGAAGTAAGCTCCCCAGCGTAGCATCGTAACACGTTCAATTGGTTGTCCTAGTTTTTTCCATATTAGTATTTATACATATAGTCTATCTACATACACTATTTCGTTGAAGAAAGTAAAAATCCCTCTATTTTTAATAGAGGGATTTGATAGTTAAACTGAAACTTCTTCAGTTTTTTCTTCTTTTTTCTTCTCCTGCATTTCGTACGAAATTCTATCTAAACTTGGGCGAAGTGTTCCCTTACCCGAATAGTTCTCTAACATTTCTTTAACATCGATACCTGAAGAAGCTTTAAGCGTTTCTTGAAGAGTAGACATTAGGTTCGTTGCATAGGAAGTGATTTTATTCGCTCCACCGCCTTCTCCTCCACCAGTATCAACAACTGTAATTTTGTCGATGTTCGCTAATGGACTAGCAATTTGTTTCGCATATTCCGGCATCATGCGAACGATCATATCTAATACTGCTGCTTGACCATACTGCTCGAAAGCTTCTGCAATTTTACGTTTTGCTTCTGCTTCAGCAAGACCTTTTAGACGAATAATATCCGCTTCAGATTCACCTTGTGCTCGTTCAGAATCTGCTTTGGCTTGACCATCTAAACGTACTTTTTCTGCATCCGCATGTGCTCGAGCTTCAATTCTATATTTCTCAGCATCAGCTTCAGCTATTTCACGTGATTTCGCAGCCGCTGCATTTTGTTCAATTGCATAACGGTCAGCATCGGCTTTCTTTTTAACCTCAGAGTCATATTGCTTCTCGCGACGTAAAATTTCTTTCTCTTCAAGTTCAATTTGTTTTTGACGTTCGATAATTTGAATTTGCATTTCCTGTTCCATTACTTCTTGTTTAGATACGGCTGTTTGAAGTTCGTATGCTTGGTCAGCACGTGCCTTTGCGATGTCTTGTTCACGACGATATTCAGCTACTTTTAATAAATTCTCTTTTTCAGCTAGTGCGATTTCAGTAGCGCGTTCAATCTCTGATTTTTGAGCTTCTTTCGCAGCTTCCGCACGTTTAATCCGTGTTTCTTTATCTGCCTCAGCAGTTGCAATATCTGCATCACGTTTCACTTGTGCGATTCGAGGCTTACCAAGTGAATCTAAGTATCCGTTCTTATCACGAACATCTTTAATTGTGAATGAAACAATAATTAGACCCATTTTCGCTAAATCTTGTGAAGCTACACGTTGCACTTCTTGAGAAAACTTATCACGGTTTTTGTAAATTTCTTCGACTGTCATTGAACCCAAAATAGAACGTAAATGACCTTCTAATACTTCTTTAGCTTCGTTTTCACGATCTTCTTTTGATTTTCCTAAAAACTGCTCAGCCGCAGTTGCTATTTCCGAGATCGATCCACCGATTTTAATGATTGCTGTTCCATCCGCCATTACTGGAACGCCTTGCTCTGTATATACTTCAGGAGTTGTCACTTCTAATTTACTTGATAACAAACTAAGTGGTTGAGATTGCTGGAATACAGGAAATACAAATGTACCTCCACCACGAATGATTTTAATTCGATTGCCCGAATCATCTGTGTGCACCGTTTTTGAACCTAAATAACTACCAGTTACAATCAAAGCTTCATCTGGTCCAACTGTTTTATATTTCGTTACGTAAACCCCAATAATTGCTAACAATATAAATGCCGCAATCCCTATAACGACCATAGTTCCTAACCCCATACTTAATTCCCCCATTTTCTATTTTTTGAAATCAAATGGCTCATATTCCCTTACGAGAAATGTTCCGTTTGTTACTTCAACAATTAATACTTCTTTTCCATAATCAATTTCTTCATTGTCATAGCCTGCAGAACGCTTGGATACTAAACCGGAAATCGTTTCAATGACAATTTCACCAAAGCCATCTGCTGGAATAGGTGTAATCACTTTCCCAACTTGACCTGCAAGTGATTCATCCGTATATGCAATTGAAACTTCTGCATGTGACATCGGTAGAAGAAACAAAAAATAGAGGATTGCATCAAATAATGCTCCTGCCACTAAGCTAGCGATTAAGATTAACCAGCTATTCCAGGTGGTTAGACTTTCTAGAAGATAACCAGATGCAGACGCAAATGTGATAAATGCCATGATAATTGTTGGATTAAGAAAAGGAATTCCTTCACCAATCCCCTCTGCCACATCTCCAAAAAACACATACAAAATAGTTGCAGCGCCCATAAAGAGCAACACGTAGAAATAAATCTGTTCAATCGTCATGTCAGTCACTCCCATTTAACCTAATCTTTAGTGGTTAATAGTAAATACGAAGTACAAAACGAAAAGTTTCATTTTTCAAAAATTTTCGTTTTAAGTTTTGGTTAGAATGAGTTTTTGAAATCGCATAAGCTAATTTTCATCTTGCTTATTTTTTGACTATTCACTATATTATTTAGTAGAAATTAACATTTTTATTTAGGGGAGAAGAAATGAAATTATTTCTCAAATTGGCTGCCATTATATTTTTCACCTTGTTATTAGCTGTTTTTTATCTTCCAAAAATGAACGATCGCTATCAAACGAAACAAGTTGCGAAAGATGTCTTAAATCATTTAGTTGCCCAAGAATTTGAATAGGCATTTGAAGGAATTCATTATTACGATAAGGCGTCTGATTTAGAAGCAACCATTGCCTATAAAGAAGCGAAGAACATTTGGGTTAAACGGATGAAGAAATTAAAAGAAAATGGTACTTATATTATTGATTTCGATGGGTTGCGCGTTAATTTGGATGACACGTATCCAGAAGGAGAAGTAGATTTAATCTTAATGGAGAACGGCAAACAAACCGTTAAAAAGCATGTATACTTATGGTTTGGTTATAGTAAAAATGGTTGGGGATTAGGAAATTTTCAATATTACAATGGTGATAATAATTATGATGAGATAGAGGAGTGGGAAAAAGCGCTGAGTGGTCATATCGAGAGTACACTTTAAATAAAACAGCTTGTACACACCGTAAAGGGGTACATGCTGTTCAATTTATTCTTGAATGATAATAAGTCCGAGTGATTTTGCAAATCCTAAGGCTTGCTCTGTGGACACGGTACAACCAGCTAACTTATCAACACTAACTGTTACTTGTTCGTATGTACATGAACTTAAATCAATAGTAGCTAAACTTGTTTCAGTAAAGTTTGCCCCATCAAGATCACATGAATCAAATTCCACTTTTGTAAAAACAGATTCAAAAAAATCAGACTTGCTAAGGGTGGTTTGTTGAAAACGTACATTTTTAAACTGACTAAAGCTAAACGAAGCATAATTTGCCACACTATCTTGTATAAGAATTTGCCCCAACCTACTTTGAGAACACTGCATTCCAACTAATTTTGACTGGTTCATCTCTAAGCGATGTAAGATAGCATTCCCCATATTCACGTTGGATAAATCACATCGATCAAACCGACAATCGATGAATTCTACCTGTTCGAATTGCACCCCATCAAATGATACATCTTGAAAATGAATTTGATCAAATGTAATCTTTCCTTCAGGTAATTCATTAATCCCCCATGAACGAATTATTCCTCTAGAAATATAACGGTCTTCTTCTAATAAGCTAGCAACATCTATTTCATAGAGTTCTTTAGGTAATTTTGGTTTGTCTATTTTCAAGAGAATCCCTCCAGTATGATTTACTTCTCCATCTTTTCTACTCTTTTTGCACTTGCCTGGCCAGGGTATGATTCTGCCACACGGTCAAATTTCACCTTCAAGCGATCATACTGTTTTATTCCCTCTAATTGATCAATCGATAAAGAAAACCATATGGCATTTAGACCTTCATCCAAAATTTCGTCTGTTGACTTTCCTTCTGCTTCTTTTATGGTAAGTCCTTCAATTAACAAGACTTTTTGGTCATCTATTTCGGCAACAAGACCTTCCATTTCCATTAAATCACTTGAATCAAGTTGAACTAAACTTGTATTAAAAAACCATTGTATTGATCCAAAAGCAAGCACAATTGCTAATAAAACAAGTCCAATGATTAAAAAGACTGCACGTTTTCCTTTCATACGGCTAACCTCCTAAATCTGTATTCGAACTATAAAGCTGTGAATATTTTCTCAGTTCAACCTGTTGACAAACGATAACGTTGATTTACATTGCGACGGACGCTTTCTGCGGAGGCCAACAGGATGTTGGTTTCAAAGACGTTGCCACGTGATGTGGCGTTTTTAGTCTTTGTTCTTCTGAAATACGCTCCAGGGTCTTCAGTTCGTGCTGATTCCGCTAGAGTCGCCTCTCCATTCCAATCAACATAAATCGATATGAATCCTTTTAAGCCTATATATTAAGATATATTCAATTGATTATATCAATTCCAAATAATATATTTGTGAGTCTTACTTAGTTATTATTACCTGTAATCGAGAAAATTTTAGTATGAAAATGGTCGGCTATTTCTGAAGACTCCTGCGGAAAAACGAAATACGCTAGACCCCACAGGAAAAGCTGTCAGAGACAGCTATGCCGAGGAGTCTTGCGTTTCGTCCGCGGAAAGCGAAAGAAATAGCCGACCACTTTCAGTTTATGAGAAAAGAAGTCGGATTTTTTATGACAAATAACGATAATTCTTTTGTGTACATAGCATATTCTCAGCTTTATAATTCATAACTTAGTCGTATCATATCTCTACAAATCAAACCATTTTCAGATATTTCTTCATCGTAATGACGTGTAAAATAATCGAAGTCTACTCCAACAATGCGGAACCCACATTGTTGATACAAGCGTAATTGTGGGATGCTAGAATTGCCAGTGCCAATTTCAATTTGTGCATAACCTCGTTTGGAAGCTTCCTGCACAGCAAAGTGAATAAGTTGTTTACCAAATCCTTTTCCTTGCATTGATTCACTCACAGCAATATTCATGATTTCCACAATTGTTTTAGCGGTTTCTTTTACAACGCAAATAGCGATTATTTTTCCCTCTAGCTCTCCTACATAAATAACAGCATTTTTGACATACTCCTGCACGATGAGACGAGATGGGTCAGCTAGTAAAAGTAAATCCCAAGGTAATTTTTCATCGTTCGATAACGTGCGGATATTCATATTCATTTAGATGATGTGCGGAACCCTTCGCCCAACAAATACTCTTCAGCTTCATCATAAGATTCATAGCTCTCTTCTAAATTGATGCCATGGTAGATGTTCCAAAGTGTATCTTCGTGTATAAGCTTCAATTCTTGTCCTTCTCTGTTATTCCAAACTTGTTCTTCTACAATTTCTTCTTCAAATACTTCTTCTTCAGACAGAATGCCAATTGAATCTTTAATCATCTCACGAAGTTCCTCTTCAGATGCTTCACGAATGTTTAACATGCCCTTATTATCCGCATTGTATTTCTTTAAATCTCCAACAAACACAAAACCATTGCCATTTGGATGTAGATGATAGATAACGGTTTTTTTATCATACAGACTTCCCTCAAAATGATAATTCACACGTTTTAGGGAAACGTCTTTTTTAGTTAGTTCAGGAAATGATTCTATAATTGCTGTTTTTTCTTCAAATGTTAGCATAATGCGCCTCTTTTCATAATGTATCTTTGGATAATTATATCACATCAGACTTCAAAAAATTAATTGACACGGTGAAACATTACCGGCTATAATCACACAAATATAGTTTTAAACGTTGATAAGGACTAGTAAAGATCATTGTGTTTTTTTAGAGAGGGAGTTGTGTGGTGAAAGACTCCTAAAAACCAACTCTTGAACCTGCCTTTGAGTTCGATATCGAAAGATAGTCGCGGCGACAGTCGTTATCATGTAAGAGTGTGAAGCTTTGCTTCAAATGAGGGTGGTACCGCCATGTGAAATTGGTCCCTCGTTTGTAGCAAGGCTTTTTGGTTTTAATGGATTGGCAAAATTCAAGTTTGGTGTGTTTTACGCCACCTTCTACTTCAATTTTTCAAAAAACAAAACGGAGCTATTCTAAGAAAGAGGTGTGTTCTATGTCAAAAGAGTTCGTGAAAAGTATTACTGCAATGGATGATGATTTTGCGCAATGGTTTACAGATGTAGTAACAAAGGCTGAATTAGCGGATTATTCTACTGTTCGTGGATCAATGATTATTCGACCTTATGGTTATGCCATCTGGGACAACGTTAAAAATGCTTTGGATGGACGCATTAAGGCGACGGGTCATGAGAATGTTTATATGCCCCTTTTCATACCAGAATCTTTATTACAAAAAGAGAAAGATCATGTTGACGGTTTTGCTCCTGAGGTGGCTTGGGTTACGCATGGCGGCGACGAGAAACTTGCAGAACGTTTATGTGTACGCCCAACATCTGAAGTATTATTTTGTGAGCATTTCAGCAACATCATTCATTCTTACCGAGATTTACCAAAGCTTTATAACCAGTGGTCGAATGTGGTTCGTTGGGAAAAAACAACGCGTCCATTCTTACGTACGCTTGAATTTTTATGGCAAGAAGGACATACCGCTCATGCCAATGAAGAAGAAGCTCAACAAGAAACATTACGTATGTTAGATGAATATGCAGCATTGTGTGAAGAATGGTTAGCGATTCCAGTAGTTAAGGGGAAAAAGACGGAGAAAGAGAAATTCTCTGGTGCTAAATCGACTTATACAATAGAAACTTTAATGCATGATGGCAAGGCGTTGCAATCAGGAACTTCTCACAATTTCGGAGACGGATTCGCACGTGCGTTTGACATCAAATATCTAGACAAAGAAGGCAAACAACAATTTGTGCACCAAACTTCGTGGGGTTTTACAACTCGTATTATCGGAGCAGTAATAATGGTTCATGGCGATGACCGCGGTTTAGTAATGCCACCAAGAATCGCACCTACTCAAGTGATGATTGTACCGATTGCTCAACACAAAGAGGGTGTTTTGGATTATGCATATACCTTAAAAGACAGCTTACAGAACGTCGCACGAGTAGGAATTGATGGAAGCGATAAAAAACCAGGATGGAAATTTAATGAATATGAAATGAAGGGTATTCCCGTTCGATTAGAGGTTGGACCAAAAGATATTGAAAAGGGTCAAGTTGTGTTGGTACGCCGAGATACGGGAGAAAAAATCGTTGTTTCATCTGATGAAGTACAAACTAAAATCCCTTCTTTGTTAGAAGAGATTCAACAAGATTTATTAAAAAAAGCATTTGATCATCGTGAAGAAAATACGTCTGTAGCTACTTCCTTCGACGAATTTAAAGACCAGTTAGCTAGAAAACAAGGCTTCATAAAAGCAATGTGGTGTGGAGATGTTGCTTGTGAGAATCTCATTAAAGAGAAAACAACAGCAACTTCTCGATGTATTCCATTCGAACAGGAAAGTCTAAGTG
>JBFIXW010000090.1:0-8114 GCA_041605715.1 Paenisporosarcina sp. | reverse complement strand
TTGGTTTATTGTGTCATGCCATTAGGTTGGATATGAGAAGGTGCAAATGCATTTGTAATTTGTTGCATATCTTGCTGAGCTAATTGCGGCATTTGATAGTAATGATGTTTATTTTGATAAATAGACATCTCATACGCCATCTCTATACAGTTTGGAACTGAATCCGCTAGGACACGTCGAACTACCGGGTTTGTTGTTTCAAGGGCGGACATTGATTTTAATGAAGCACCGGACTTATGAACACCTAGTAAATAACCAGAAATTACTTCATCGTTAATTTCATTGGCCGTTTGCATCGGTTTCTTAGGCGGAGATGGTTTCATTCCGAAGATAAAATCATTGTTCTCTTTCATCATATACCTTTGAGTACGCTTCGAAGGATCTTGTCCTGTTCGGAAACACTCCGTTGTGATGTTATATTCTTCTTGCATGAAATGGAATTGTCTGTCCAAAATCGTAAGAAGTTCTTGATCCTGTACATGTGGACGTAAGATCGTGTACAAGTTTAACCCTGCAATAGCAGCTCCCAAAACTTCATGTACATCGAACATTTCATGGCCACCGTGATTCATTTCTGGTGTAACTGGACCGGTATGCATATTTTCATGCATTTGACCTTGTGGATTTTGCGTCATTTACTAATTCCTCCTATTTTCAATGTAATGTGCATCGAAAATAGTTTGTGTTAAAGCATCCATGTTATGCATTTCATTTTCATAAAGCTTGCTACCACTTATCTAAGCTGAAGACAGCTGTCAATAAATCATTATTTTACGGTATTTGCACCCATTTTTACTAGATTAACGCTCAAATTTACGGGATTAACACTTATAATTACGGGATTTGATGCATAATTTACGTGATTATCTTTAAATCAACTACTTATAAAAGCGTGCAGAAGGATACTTTCTACCCTCTACACGCTTTGATTTCACTCTATATCTTCAGAAAGCTTTATCTTGTGAAATTAACTTAAGAATTCATAAACTACAGGAACAATGATGCGCGTTAACAAGGTTGAACTTGTTAAGCCACCAATGACCGTTACACCTAATCCTTTTGAAATCAACCCAATACCTTCAGCTCCAATTGTAGCATTTGCCGTCATCAGAATTGGACGAAATCCTGTAACAGCTGCTTCTAGAATGGCATCATGAGTCGTTGTTCCTTCTATTTCTTTATGAATCACTCGGTCAAACAAAACAATCGCATTTGTTAAAACGATTCCAATCAACATAACCGCTTGTATTGTTCGTATTTATAAATAAATTGTATTATCCTTCTCTTCCGATAGATGCTATATCTGCAAAAGAAGCGATTGATATACTAAAAGAATCGAATAGTAGAATAGAATAACTGAAATTGCAGTAGAAGGCGATTCTATTTGGTATATCACAAGTAGAGAGAACAAAAGGTGTTTCGATTGCTGATGAAAATTAAAACAAATGATTGGTTCAAATGGATGAGAATTTAAAGAAAAAGATGGTGCTGGTCTGTTCTCTGAAAAAGACGAAAAAAGATTAATGGCCAGGACTCAAATGTGGACTAGAAATTATGTTCTCGTTAAAATTCCAAGCAATTATTAATAATCTTTAGAGTTTTTTTATTAACCTAACATAAAAGCCATGCTAATATCATTTCGTGTTAACTTAATATTGGGTGTCGATTCTTTATTTTGAACCTCTAAAGAGAGCCCCATATCCATTATATTCGTTTTCAAGAAATTCTTTCATTTTTACAGTTTGTATTATCACTCTCTATTCTATTTACAAACAAGGATTTCTCTCGAAAATATCCCTTTTTTTGCGACACATCGATCGATAATATCAAATCCAGCGTCTTTAATCATATGGTCAATATTTTCTATTGTGACGACTACTAGTTTTTCAGAAAAAGGACGAGCGCTTTTTAAAATGGACAGTTGTTCCTCTGGTGTCGCATGAGTGTATAGATTGTAGGGCATATCAATAATGGTAACATCATATGCCTCTTTTACTTCTGCGATGGGTCCTAAATCCACATCTCCTGTTAAACCAAAATGAGCAATATTTTCCCTAGATCCCAGAACCACTAGCGGATTAATATCTCGACCCACAATATCAATTCCCATCGATAAGGCTTCAACTAATACTGTTCCGATCCCACAACAAGGATCGATTGCTTTTATGCCTTGAGGATTCGGGACGGCAATATTTGCAACAGCTCTAGCCACTCGTGTGCTCAAAGCAGTTGAATATTCTCTAGGTTTCTTTTGATGATGCAGCCAAACAGCTTCGCTCTTTTTGTACAAACCAAAGTACCATTTTCCTTTAAATGGTACTAAACCGAATGTAACGTTTGGATGGTGAACATCCGCTTCGCCTTCAATAATCAGACCAATTTTCCGTTCGATTTCGCGTTTTTGTTTGTACTCAACTTTTTCAGTGGAAGCTAAATCATTTATTTTCACAAAAAGGACTTTGAATGTTAACTCTCCCATATCCACTACTTCAACTTGCTTAAGGATGTCGGAGAGTTCATTTCCTTCAAATAAAATCTCGATTCGTTCTTTAATAAAGGGACTTCGACTCGGATTTATGTCATATGTACTTTTGATGACTTTCGTTTCTGTGTCTTCTCCAAATAACGAACGCATTTCTAAATAACACAGTGATTCTTCGTCCGGTTTATACGCGTATGTATAAATATAGTCACCGGTTCTAGGGTATTGGTTCAATTCATTCGCATCCTTTAGTCTAACGTGATTCCACTAAGTATATCACTGAGTTGAAGTCCCGATACAGGTTTGGAACCCATTGCACTAATGAAACAGCCATCCCGGTACTTGGCGAAGGGTGGCTGTTATATATGTGTATGAGATTTTATTCCGTGGAAATCAACCAAGGGTTTTTTGGACAGATTTGATATGAGAAATATTCAAATACAGTTTTTGACCATTCCCAATTGTGAGTTCTGCTAAGTCATTTTCTACATGTGTAAGGACACCCATTTTATATGCATTTTTCCCTCCATCTAACTGAACCATTTCACCTTGTAATTGTTTTACTTGTTTCGTAAAACTGTCTGCGAGCAATTGATTTACCGGAAAAATCATGGACGTTAATGGAAGGTCATACGGGGTTTTATTTAAATACGGGATGATTGACTTTAGATGATGGATAGGAATGAATAGTTGGTTCAATGCAGGGGAATAAAATACGAAATAGTCGCTCATGACGTTCGTGATGTAACCAAATACCGCTCCAATTCCACTAATGTCTACTTCAACGAATATTCCTTTTGAGTTATTCAGGACAGCCATTAACGTTATTACATCACTCGTTTGCTTAAATGGAGAAGGCTCAGACTGAATAATGTCATATTCATTTTTTTCACATCTTTTAATCACATGAATATGTCTTTGCGGTAAATAGGCATAATATTGACCAGTTAGAACAACGAGTATATCCGAACCACATTCAATTAATTTACCAGAGATTTGTTTTTTTGAAGAAAGTTCAACTTCAATTATTTCCCCTTCATATTGATCGAAAATCCTCATAGTAAGTTTCTCCTTTCCTCATAATATCAACCAGAGCCATAAATTGAATGCAATAAGTGTGACTACAAGCGTAATAGGGATGACCATCAATGCCACTTTAAAATAAGCACTCCATGTAATCGGAACACCGTTTTTTTTCAAGACAAACATCCACAATAACGTGGCCAATGTCCCAAGAGGTGTTAATAATGCACCAATATCACTTCCGATGATCATTGAGATATAGGCAACTTGTAAGGTTTGCGTGTCCAGTCCGATTTCAGTAATTAATAAAGTCCCAAGCATAACAGAAGGTAAATTATTCATGAGATTGGAAAGAACACTAATTAGTATTCCAGAAGCAAAGCTTGCTGACATGAGACTTTGCGTCATAACTCCATCTAATAAGGACATCATATAACTCGTAACACCTGTATTTTTCAGTGCGTAAACGGTCACATACATCCCAAAAGCAAAGACCAAAATATGCCAAGGTGCCTTCCACAAAACATCAATAGGACTAATTTTCAAACTTACCCAGCGAATACCGATGAGTAATAAAGCACCGGTAATAGCGATCCATTCGATTGAAAAACCATATGCTGGCAAGACAAAGTAACTCCCCCGAATGAGCACAACTAGAACGATACACGTTCGAAATAAGGTCCAGTTCATCGATTCAACTGATTTTTGCACTCCTGATAGAGGATGATTTTTAAAGGTAGGATCAGATATCGAATCTTGAATGTTTGGTATTTTACGAGGGATTTCATTTCTAAATAACAAATACAGAAGCAAGCTTAACGTTGCAATTCCAATCATCGAAGGAACAAAAGCTAAATTGGTATAGGACACTAAATTTAAACCAACAATTTGCAAACCGATTAAGTTAGCGATGTTACTGACTCCTATCGGCAAACTTGCAGACGTTGCAATAAACACACCTGCAAATAAGTAAGGAAGTTTTTGATGTGGTTTAATACGAATGATTTGAACAATATGCAAAATGATTGGCGTGGTTATGAGGATACTCCCGTCATTGTTAAAAAAAACGGTCATTAAAAAGCACAACAGCATAATCGACCAAAATAGACGTATACCCGAACCTTTTGCTCTCTTCACTACATTTAAAGCCGCCCAGCGAAATACTCCGATGCTTTCTAAGACAATACACATGACAATTGTCGATATGATCGTGATGGATGGTCCGCTCACGAGCTTAAAGATATAGACAATATCTTGTAATGGGACAATACCAGCTATAAACAATAGTATTGCGCCGCTTATGGCAGGTATTGCTTCATTGATTCCTTGAGGTCTCCATAAGATACATAATGTGGTTAAGGCAAAAATCGCAAATGTGTATACGATGAGACTATCATGCATTGGACTGAACCCCATTAATACGGAATTTCCTTTTCTCTTTATTCACCATGTTTGTTGGAGCCACAGCCTTTTTGGTGGGAGGAGTTAATAGTTGATAGAAGATAAAACCTGATCCCATCAACAGAGAAAATATGATCATGTCCACCCTCCTTTCCACAAGTTTAGGTAAAACGAACTTATTTTTTCTTATTTAGTATGGCATTTTTCCGAATTCGTTGATTACGTTTTCTTAACGCTACTTTTAGACGCTCTTCATACAGCTGCTGAGCTTCACTGACATTTTCTGATTTTTGTTCTTTTGTTTTGTTGAAATCTTTTTGTTTGGACTCATTTTGTTCAGTAGATTTACCTTTAGACTCTTCTTTTGAATTTTTCGAGTTATCTTTTGAATTGTTCGTTTCTTCAGGTTCTTCTTTTGAAGTTTTAGTATTTACACTGAAATTTTTGATGTGATAAGTTGAAATGCGAAGAATTTCATTATCCACCGCTAATACTAAATGTTGATCATTCGAATCAACTAATAGTCCTTCAACGCTTTCTGGCCCTTTTCGATTTACTTTAATCCATGAATATTTTAAATTTGATAACAAATCATTCATACTAGCTGCTGCTGAAAGCTTAAGTAGATTTTCAAGTTCCGTATTCACTTTAGGAACTTCTGCTTCTTCTAATAATTCTTCTGTATTTTGGTCTGTATCTGCTTCTCCAGTATCATTCGTAGATTCTATTTTTTCTAAAGGCGTACTTAAGCTTTTAATATGCTGATCTTTATAAAAGATTAAGCCGTCATCTACTGTATAAATGATGACATAATCATCTCTTACATCGACTAATTTCCCTACCCTGGACTCTGGACCTTTCCCGTTTATTCGAACGTTTTTTTCTTTTAATTGAGAAGCCATTTCTTGAAATTTGCTCGCTTTAATAAATAAACTTTCGTCAGTATTTAAAAGTGAGTTAAATTTAATCATGGCATTCTCACGAATACTTTTAATATGCGAGGTTTTAAAGTAAATGATTTCTCCATCGTCCTTTTGTAACGCAACGTAATCTTCAGTCACATCGAGTAACTTACCAGTGTTAGAATCAGGTCCCCCTCTATGGATTTGAACACCCTTTCCAACCAACGATTGCAAATAATTATCTTCCACTCTGTTTCTTCCCCTTTCTTTTACACCTATCAAAGTTCATATAGAAAAACATGACAGGACTGCGTATTGTTATATATATGCTTACTACATAAGTCATGCATAGGTATTTACTGTGAACTCAAAATGAAGGGATTTGTTTGAAGTTGTGGAATCTATAAGAACCAGTACATTGGAGGTTTGTTCATGGAGAAATTACAATTTTTATATCAACTTAAATTGATTCCCTCTTTATTAATCGAGGACAATTGGACTGAAAGAGAAAATGACATTGTAGCTCGCCATTTCGAAGCGTTAAAGAAAGCAGAACAAGAAGGAACGGTAATATTAGCCGGAAGAACATTAAATATGGATTCTGATGGTTTTGGAATTGTGATTTTTGAAGTGGATTCCGAGGAAAAAGCTCACTTATTTATGGAAACTGACCCTGCTGTGAAAGAAGGAATTATGACTGCTACATTATTTCCTTACAGAGTCGCGCTCATGCGTTCGTGAAATGGAGTAAATTACTAATTTCTTCTTACATAGACCTACTCATTTTGAGCCATACTTTTTATGAATACAATTCATAGAAAGTAGGCGAAACAAATGGGACAAAATAATAATAATAATTCAACAAACAACAATAATTCCTCTTCACCTAAAACACAAAAAACAGCACCAAAGAACACTACGTCGACTACTCGAAAAGAAGAATTTTCTAGAGAGTTTACGGAAATTATCAACAAAACACTTAAACAAAACGGGAACGGTACAAACGAGCGTAACAACAATAAGCGATAATTGAGCTTAGGTTATTGGAGTGGATTAGTTTGAATCCAAATCGTGCAAAAGAATATTCCTCAGAAGCAAATCAGTTACTTTTCACATTAAACGGTGTTCAAGTTTGGCTTGATAACAAGTTTGAAGAAGAAGCAATTGCCGATCAAATTTCAGACTCTACTGAAATTGATCGACAAGAAGCGATCGCCAATTATGAGAAGAGACATACACATTAAACCAAAATCACCCACTCACTTGTTTAAAATGAGGGGGTGATTTTTCGTTCTAATTGAATATCTAGAGGTTCTTTAGATAAAATGTCTTTTTCAATATAGCTGGCCAAAGTGCAACCCATTTTCTTATAAAACAACTGAGATTCAATGGAGGGATGGGCAGCGATATAGAGTTTTTGAGCTCCTAATTTATTCCCTTTTTCATTACACACTTCGAATAACTTCTTTCCAATTCCTCTTCCTCTAAATTCTCTCGAAACATGAAGATAAGATAACTCAATATATTCTCGTTGATGGCCAAACCGTGTAGGTTCTATATTGGCAAATCCTAAAAGAGCCTGATTTTCATATGCTCCAAGGACTATTCCACCTGCGGTCAAACAGGCACGCAATTCTTCAACAATCGCTACCTTTTTTGCTGTATCCCAATCGTCAATAAATGAGTCATTCTTTTCAATTAAACGATTATCGATTTCAACCAGAACTTTATGTGTTTCTTGATATCGCTGGAATGTAAATAAAAAATCATCTGTTAATTTGTGCAAAGTCACTCGTCTGATTTCCATCTGAATTCACCTTTTTATTTTTAGTGTATCAAAAAAAGAGTGCTCGGTTTTAAACCGGCACTCCTCTTAATTCTTATTTAATTAAAGAAACATACCAGCGATCGCAGCGCTTAATAAAGATGCAAGCATACCTGCTGCTACTGCGCGAATACCTAATCTTGCTATGTCACTTCGGCGATTGGGAGCAAGTGCTCCTAAACCACCCAGTAAGATAGCCATTGAACTAAGGTTAGCGAATCCACATAGTGCAAAGCTGACCACAATAACCGTTTTAGGAGACAGGTTGGCAATTTCAGGTGCAAACGAAGAGTAAGCTACAAATTCATTTAACACTAATTTTTGACCAATATAACTACCTGCTTGTACAGCTTCTTCCCATGGTACTCCTATTGCAAAAGCAAGAGGCGCAAAGACAAAACCTAAAATCCCCTCAAGTGAAAGTGAATCATAGTTAAACCAACCACCAATACCACCTAGAATACCGTTAACAAGAGCAATT
>JBFIXW010000089.1:0-8147 GCA_041605715.1 Paenisporosarcina sp. | reverse complement strand
ATTCAAGCTAATATTGGGGTTGGCACGATTACGATTTTCGTTTGGTCCTGTTCACTTGTGCTATTTTCACTTGCTATAATACGAATTATATTTAAAATCAAATCATTAAACAAAGATGGATCTGACTATTAAATTAGCCAAACTTGAACTTTGATATCAGCTTTTTCACCTCGCCAAATGCGCGTATTCCAACATTACCTGCTTTTTTCAACATTAATAACAAAAATTACAACTTTAGCTTAAAATTATTCAACATTTTAATGGTCCTATTGTTCGTGTCGATAGAGCCGTTCAAAAGAAAGAGGCTGCCAGAAAATCCATTTCCACGGATTTTTCGAACAGCCTTTTCAGTATAATTTTAAAGTAGTCGGAAATAAATCGGATGAACTCTACCTATATTCGTCCATAGAAAAAAGGGGAAACAATCTTTAATTCGATTCTCCTCTTTGGATAATCTCTATCCTAACTTCATGACATGCGTGATATGTGGTGCGTCATGTGTTTCTTCAAATCCATTCGCTCTATAAAAGGCATCTGCTTTTGCCGACTCTGTCTTACAGGTGATTTCTTTAAAACTTTCACTTGCATGATTTTTTAATTCGGAAAGCAACTGTGAACCTACCCCTTGTCTTCTAACACTTTGCAATGTATAGAACCTTTTTAAGCGGGCTGTATCTTTATTTTCATATGGATTTTGACTAATACCACCAATAGCTACTAATTTATCTGGGCCTTCCCATACGCCATAAAGAGCTTCACCCTCTTTACTGAACGTATTCGTTCCATCTTCGTAATCATTTACTAACCGAGTTAAGAACCGGTAACCCTCTTCTTCACTTTCCGCTACCAACTGAGATACATCGACTTTCTTCAAATCTTCTATACGTTGAACTTTGAATGTCATTAGAGTTCCTCCTCTTTCATCAGCATTTTACTTTGTCTTACCTTATGTTTATTCGATAAAAGCAAGCGCAATCCCTCTATTTTTTAAATTTTCAATCAATACTATTCAAAAAGAAAAGCCGACCGGAAAGTCAGCTCTTCATCATTGATGAACAAATTTTTTGTCTACATTGTATTTCGCTACCAATTTATTAATGGCAAACGTTTCGTAAATTTCACGATCTAGTGCGTCATCCACGAAAAAGATTTCGATTTTCACTACTTCCTCACGATGATTTTTAATCGGAGAAACATTGTCTTCGAAATGTTTTTTTACACGTTGTCTTAACTTACGTGCTTTCCCTACAAATAGCAACTCATTTTCTCTGTTGAAGAACATAATGAGTCCACCTTTGTCGCGTGGAATTTGATGAAAATCAATAAATCCATAAACTGAAGGGATTTCTACTTCATTTTCTTTCACTACTTGTGTACGTTGTCTAATTACTAAATCTGGTTTTGGCAATTCGATCTTAATCATATTCAGTCACGTCCTCGCTATATCTAGACTGTTATATTATCATATTTACGGCATAAAATCTAATTTCACATAACGAGTCATTGAATACCGGATAGAATTGACCTATCTAACACTTTCAATAGCTTATCGTACGCTCGCAAAAGTATGGAATGAGGAAAGATCAATTCCTGCTTGAACAACTGCCATTGATAGGTTGGGACGAATTCCTGTAAATAATAAGTGTATTCCTACAATACGTTTTGAATTGCTGGCAACTTGTATAAGGGTCAAGATATTCTTGGGTTTTCGAGTTCTATAGGATGGCAGCACATGAATTAATTGAACATGAATCTATAATTACCCCTTATACAGACAAAACCCACTCAAATGAAAGAGAGTGGGTTTTTTACTCGATTATAATTGAAAATTTTCAATCGCTTGTCCAATTTTTGTTTCAGTGATATTCCAATGCGATTCATGCCAAACTGGCTTTTCATCTGAAACTAAAAAGATTTGAGGTGATTTATGTTGAACCCCTAAATTGCTTTCGATTTCGTTCGAAACGGGTCTGCTCTCAATCACTTTAACGAGATAAGATTCAACATCAGTTTTTAAGGACGTAAATTCTCGATAAGCGGCTGCACTCACAGGACAAGTTGTACTGTGTTTAAAGATAAGTACAGGTTGCTCTTTCGATTTCTGTAATACATTTTCCCAATCCGGCAATGTAGAAATTTCTGTATAAGTAGACATCATAAACATCCTTTCCTTAATATTTCAACCATTATCTCAAGGAACACACAAATACGCACGTAACTCGCCTTGAATGGTTTATAAGCCTGATTTTTCGGATATAAAGGAGAAAACAAACACAAATAATAATAAGGAGGAGAAAGGATTGTCAAAAGACATGACAAGAAAAGAAGTGATCGAAAAAGTCGCAACTTCTTTAGGGGTAGAAGATTATACCGAAGTCGATTTAGAGAATGAATTCACTGATGATGTCGATAACGAAATAGAAGATGAAATCTAATTAGAAAAATACATTATGCTTACAAAATGGTGTTACCAATTTTGATTTCTTATTTGTATAAAATAAGCCAGGTCCATGTGTTACTTCACTAGGACTTGGCTTATTTCAATAATTCTTTAATGGCATTGGCACAATTACACTTATTTTAGCGAAACTCATCTTCCTCTGACAGATGAGTCTGTAGTGTCTAGCTCATTTCATTTTACCGCAGGAGTTTTCAGAAATAGCTGACCAGTTTTCTCTTAATGCAGTTTTCAGATAATCCTTTAAAATACACTTATTTTCGAGGAAATAATTTCAGTTTAGGAGAGTAACGTGTGATCTGCGTCCGCTGCAATGGAAATCAACATTTCATTAGTCTTCATTCACTGACCTAGCTTCCACCTTTGCTAGGTCTTTTTTATCTACAGTGTTTTCTAATTCTCTAGAGACTTTAGAACCTGTACAATCAGGAAAAATCTCAATCTTTTTATCTATATGAAGAAGGTGAAATGACGTAAAATGTCGAACTAATGTAGATAGAATTTTGTCGAGGAGGGATGGTTATGAATTTCGTTTCTGAACAACTAATGGAGTCAATCAATGCAGCTAGGAAAATAGCATTTCAAAATCCATCTCAATCTTTTGAAATGGCTCATAAAGCTCGACAAATTGCTCAAGAGAACTCCTTACTAATGGAAGAAGCTGCCGCGTTATTTGCAATGGGTTTAGCATGTCGCTCGATGACAGAATTGAATCGGTGTTATGACCATGCTTACGATTCGTATAAATTGTATGAACAACTAGGTAATAATAGCGGAGTTGCTGAAGCCTTAAATTTAATAGGAGTCGTCTACTTTTACTACGCACAATATGAGCAGGCGTTAGAGTACTTTTTAAATTCTTTATTCCACTTAAAAGGTTTAGATGAGTACCTAATTATGAGCCGTGTGTATAACAACTTAGGGGAAGTTTATCGAGAGGTTGGAGATGAAGTACAAGCGCTGCTTGCTTTTGAAAAAGCTCTTAGAATTTCAGAAGACTATCAATTTGACATGAACTTGGCTGTCATCTTAGAAAACATCGGTGAAATTCATTTAAAAAACAGAAACTATGATACAAGTTATAGCTACTATAAAAAGAGTTACGATATGTTAATCAATCTCGATGATGTTCCCTCTTTGGCTGAAGTTGAAAATAAAATCGGCAAAATTCACTTTATAAAAAAAGAATATATCTTGGCTAAACGTTTTTACGATAGTGCTTTAAAGCGTTTAGAACATATCGGGAATAAATTCTATTCCATTGAGGTATTGATTAACAAAGCTGAAATGGAAAAAGCATCCAATGAAAGTAGTTTCTTAGAATATTTGAATCTAGCTGCCTTACATGCTGAACAAATACAAGCACGAAAAAAACTGAGTTCCATTAATAAAATCCTCACTGAATATTATGAAGGAAAAGGGGAATTCGAACTTGCGCTGGATTATTACAAACGGTATCACGTTGCGGAACAAGCAGTCGAAACTCAAGTAATTTCGCAAAAACTTGAAATCATTAAGATTGAATTAAACAAAGTCTTCACCGGCAAAGAAGTAGAAAAAGTTTCTAAAATGAACGAACAATTAGAGACGGAAATCGTTCTACACAAAAAACAGTTGGCCGAATTAGAGAAACTCAATCTCAATTTAAGCGATGAGGTATTTTACGATGAATTAACAAAAGTCGCGAATCGAAAAGGTGTAACCAGATATCTTAAAAAGGTTTGGGAGGACGCCTCTGACGAACAAAACATTGCCCTAATGATGTTGGATATCGATCACTTTAAGCGCTATAACGACTATCATGGACACGTACAGGGCGACGAATGCTTGAAACAAGTTGCAGAATGTATGGAAAGAACCTTTGGGAATCAAAAAGGCATTATTGGCCGATATGGTGGCGAGGAATTTGTTTGCTTTATGAACGGTATTGACGCGGAAGAATTGAAGCTTTGTGCAGAATCAATCAGAAAATCCGTTGGCTCATTAAACCTGACGTATCATTATAACGGCGATAAGCTTCCAGTCACTATCAGTATTGGTGCTATTCACTGCAAGCGATCTCAACTAAACCGTATTTTAGACATGTACGTTATGGCTGATGATGAGTTGTATCGAGCAAAAAACAACGGACGCAACCGTGTTGAACTTCGCGTTTTATGAACGCGAACATTCAATAAAAATAAAGATGACGCCGATATCGTGATGGCGTCATCTTTATTTATTTCATTGATCGATTAAGCTAACTGAAACTTTCACGTCGAGTTTATGATTTCCTCCGCGGTAAATACCTTGAACAGGGCTTACATCCACATAGTCGCGTCCAACGCCAACGCGAATGTGATTTTCTAATGCCTCTACATTATTCGTTGGGTCTAAACCTACCCAACCAATTCCTGGGACCATTACTTCTATCCACGCATGGCTTGCTGCATCACCAATTAATGCTGAATTTTCTCCTACATATAAATAGCCGCTAACATATCTTGCTGGAATCGATCTTGATCGAAGAATGCCTAACATGACATGGGTAATATCTTGACAAACTCCTTTTTTCAAGTCAAAAGACTCTGATGCTTTTGTCGTGACATCAGTCGAAGAGCCATCGTACGTAAAGTGATTATGCAAGTAATCCATAACATTAATTGCGTATTGAACTGGATTGAGCATTTCACCGATTTCTGAGTCTACCTTATTCATTTGTTCTGCCGTCAAAAATGTATAGGCTGTGTTGCTTAAAAATGCTAAATAATGTTCATGAAACAAACTAGAATGGAATATCTCTCTCATTTCGGGTGAATAATCAATTCTGTGAATAAAAGGGCTTTTTTGAATACTAACGACTGAAGTTGCTTTTACTTCTAAATGATCATGCTGATTGGCTATGAAAAATGACTCCACACTATTTCCCCAAAGATCGGTATGTTCTTTCGTTAAGGAAACTGGTGTAATTTCAGCCCGATAAGAGAGCAATCGTTGACATTCATCCGTTCTCGGTTTTAAGCGTATTGAATTCATACTTTGGTCAACCATTGTATCGTATTGGAAAATATTAGTGTGTTCGATTTTGTATTTCATTGACGATTTCCTTTCAACGAGCGGTGGTAAATCTTGTTCTGCATTCTGAAACTGAATTTGTGCAGATTCAGGCTCAATTAAATAATACGTCTTTGAAAAAATTTGTCCAATCTCATTACACTTGTTTTGGAATTGATTTAAAAACGATAACATACCGTCCGAATTAACTTCTTTTATTGTCATGACATCAAAGTCGTTCAGTAATTCATTTAAAGCACGGTAGAGTTTTTCAGAATAAGGGGCAACTTTTGCGTTTTCAAGCGCGTCGATTGCTGAACGTACATGATCCATATTGTAACGAATTGATCTCGGGAATGAACCATCCGCTATAAGGAAAGTCAGAATGGTTTTCGGGTCCATTTTAGGTTGATTCACCTTAAGATAAGCTTCATACCCATTAACCATTCGTAAAGCAGACAGCCATGCGTAATAGTCTTCACCTTTATAAGCCAACTGGGTCTCACGGGTATGTTCGCAAACCACATTCAATATACGTGCCGTTTTTTCAGCACGTTCTAACCATTTGCCGATTTTTATCATTCGATATGCTACTCCACGAGACATACTAGATTCTACAATGCCTTGTGCAGTTAATGAAGCTATTTTTACTTTACGGAAGAAACTTCTTAAATTCCGGATGGAAAAGGGTTCCCTCTCCGCTTCTAATCCATATAAATAGATATCATTCCATACTTCAAATAGTTCATTTGGTAAATGATCTCGACTGATCCGTGCATTTTCTCTCGCAATCCGTACGCAAGTTAATATGGAATTGGCATTCTTTTCGTCAAAAGCTAAATAACGAATATACGTTTCATCCGATGCTTCTGAATGTTGGAATGCGCTAAACTCTTTTTCTGTTGAACATATTTCAAAAAGAATTTCCCATTGCTTGCCTTCAATCGTATCTTCCGAAAATGTTTCAACCATTTGAGTTAATTGGACATCTAAAACTCGAGTATTCAATTCTGCTCGTTCTATATTACGGGACATCCAATAGAGTGAATCCGCTACTCGACTTAACATTAGCTTCTCCCCCCTGACTTCATAACCCACGTATCTTTTCCTCCACCACCTTGTGATGAGTTCACCACGAGCGATCCTTTTTTCAATGCCACACGTGATAATCCTCCAGGAAATACATGCGTTTCCTTTCCACGTATAACAAATACACGTAAATCAACATGACATGGGTAAAATTCTTCCCCTTGGTATGCTGGAGCTCTTGATAACTGAATAGTTGGTTGTGCAATATATTGATGTGGTGCTTCTAGGATTTTCTCTCGAAACGTTTCGATTTCTTCTACGGATGCATGCGGACCAATTAACATATCGTATCCACCTGAAGCTCCCACATTCTTCACGACTAATTCAGACAACCTTGATAGAACCCAGTCACGTTGAACCGGATCTTCTAAACGATAGGTCTTTACGTTATCGATAATCGGCTCTTCATTCAAATAAAAACGAATCATGTCTGGCACGTAAATATACATCGCCTTATCATCTGCAACTCCGTTACCAATTCCATTCAAAATCGCTACATTGCCATTTCGATAGGCACTCAATAGTCCTGGCACTCCTAAAGTAGAATCTTCTCTAAACGCTTCTGGATCTAAAAAGTCGTCATCAATGCGACGATAAATAATATGAACTTTTTCCAATCCACGAATCGTCTTCATATAGACAATGTCGTTCACGACAATTAAGTCACGGCCTTCAACAAGTTGCAGTCCCATTTGTTGTGCTAAAAACACATGATCATAATAAGCAGAATTGTACATGCCTGGAGTTAACAATACAGCACGTGGATTTTCCACACCTTCAGAAGCATGATCCATGATTGCTTCGTGTAGGTAAGTCATCTGATGTTCCAAAGTTTGCACTGAGTTTTTAGCGAAAAATTCGGGATAGATTTGTCTCATCACATATCGATTTTGATAGACATAAGACATACCTGAGGGATTGCGAAGATTATCTTCTAGAACTAAGTAATTTCCATTTTCATCACGAATTAAATCAATACCCGCCATAAAAATATGATTATTTAAAGGAACTTTTAATCCTTTAACTTGCTTCGCATAGTAATACTGATTGGAATTTATTAATTCTTTAGGGATTATTCCAGCCTCAACGATCCGCTGATCATGATACACATCATCTAAAAATCGATTGAGTGCCTCTGTCCGTTGAATCATCCCTCTTTCAATCGTCTCCCAATCTTCGGGCGGTATAATGATGGGAACAAAGTCAAAAGGCATCGTTCTTTCTGCTCCAACATTATTATGATAAACAGTGAATGTGATACCTTGTCTTAAAAACGAAAGCTGTGCCATTTCATGTTTTTCTTTTAACTCTTCTTCTGTAAACGTATGTAAAATCTCATAAAATTTTTGATAATGATTCTTCGGCTTGCCGCTTGCTTCAAGCATTTCATCAAAAAAAGGCTTTACGTTGTAAGACTGAAACATTGAACCACCCTCTCTGTAAAAAAGTTAGAATAGTTTGATAATTATAGTTATAGTTTACCACACTAATCTATGTTTCTTTACCCCTATAAAGCCTAGGACAAGCACTTATGGAAAAATAAATAATCTTCAACCTGGTTGCTCAT
>JBFIXW010000088.1:0-8182 GCA_041605715.1 Paenisporosarcina sp. | reverse complement strand
TTGACTTTGGTTTTTGGCGATTGGGGACGATAATTTGGCGTTATCATTCTATAATATGGCGTTAAGCGATGATATTTTGGCGTTAACGGTCAATCCACACTTTGTGGACCATGGATCAGACCTCACACGCCAATAAACCCGATTCATCTTGTCGATCTGACGTTTGATTTTGTTTTTAATTTAGCGGTTGTTGCGGATAATTTGGCGTTTGGAGATTGGTTTTTGGCGATTGGCGACGATAATTTGGCGATATCAATCTATAATATGGCGTTAAGCGATGATATTTTGGCGTTAACGGTCAATCAGCCTTTCTATGGTAGCGATTGAAGATGACAATTTGTCTTTCTCAATTCATAATATGGCGTTAACAGCTAACCTCCACATTAATGGCTAATAAAAAAACGATCCGTATAAAAATACGAATCGCTCACTCATTTATTTAACAAGCATGACTGGACATTCTGCTCGTTTAACCACTTTATGACTAACACTACCTAGTACCATTTCTTGAAGTGAGTTCAAGCCTCGACTGCCGATAACGAGTAATTCGTAGTTTTGTTTGTTTGCATACTCAACTATTGATGGGCCGGGTACCCCATGAAGGATTTCTACTCGATAATTGATGTTAGATGCTCGAAGTAATTCTTCTACAGGCAATAGTTTTCTTCTTCGTTTCATATCCAGTTCGACGGAGCTTCCACTATGAAGAACATCACTCTTCGCTTGAGAATAGTCAGCTACTAACACGACAGTAACAGTTGATGTTTCATTCATTGAAGCAATTTTAATAACCTCTGATGCTGCACGGATCGAATGTTCAGAACCATCTGCAGCTAATAAGATTTTTTTGTACACCCTAAGCACCCCTTATGTGATTTAATGAGCTGACATTTTAGCATGATCATTGTTATAAATCGCAAGTTTGTCCACTAATTGTTGACTTGTTGCATTTAATCCTACGATTTTCACTTCGTTTTTATTCTCATAATATTTTAAAACTACCCTGTCAATTGCACCAACCCCTGAATCATCCCATACATGAGTGTTTGAGAAGTCGATGATGATTTTCTCATCTCTGACAGTGAAATCAAATGCTTCTAAAAAGCTTTCAACAGAAGCGAAGAACAATTGCCCCTCCACTTTAAAGTGAGAAGCTTCATGCATCATCGTTTTTGTCACAGTCACTTGAGAAATCTTAGCAACGAAGAAGATAGCACTTAAGATGACACCGGCAATTACACCCTTCGATAAGTCATGTGTAAAGACAACAATCAATACCGTGGTGACCATCACGATGGAATCCGTCAATGGTGCTTTCTTAAGATACGTAAACGATGACCAGTCAAATGTTCCGATTGATACCATAATCATAATACCGACTAATACAGGCATCGGAATTTGAACCACTAATTCACCAAGTACGATAATCAGAAACATGAGGAATAAGCCTGCAGTTAATGTCGATAATCGACCTCTACCACCAGATTTTACATTGATCACTGATTGGCCAATCATTGCACAGCCAGCCATACCACCAAAGAATCCATTGATGAAGTTGGCAATACCTTGCCCTCTTGATTCTTTGTTTTTATTACTTTCAGTACCTGTCATATCATCCACAATGGTTGCTGTTAATAGGGTTTCAAGTAAACCAACAATGGCTAACGCAATGGAATACGGAAAAATAATCATAAGCGTTTCGAAAGAGAAAGGCACATTTGGAATGAAGAATGACGGTAGGGATTGCGTAATTGTTCCTAAATCTCCAACTGTTCTCATCTCAATATTAGCAAATAAAGCTAATGCTGTGAGTGCCACGATTGCGATTAACGGAGCTGGAATAGATTTCAAAAATCTTGGAAGAATATACACAATTAATAAAGTAACTCCAACAAATACATAAGTAATAGTTGATATACCTAAAAAATGTGGAACTTGGGCCATGAAAATTAGGATTGCGAGTGCATTTACGAAGCCAATCATTACAGCACGTGGTATAAATTTCATGACTTTTGCTACTTTAAATACACCAAAAATGATTTGAATAATTCCAGTCAAAATGGTTGCAGCAAGTAAATATTCAATTCCATGATCTTTAACTAACGGAACCATCAATAAGGCCATTGCACCTGTTGCAGCTGAAATCATACCAGGACGACCACCAACAAATGCGATAATAACGGCGATACTAAATGATGCATATAATCCAACCATAGGATTTACGCCAGCAATAATTGAAAAAGCGATAGCTTCAGGAATAAGCGCTAATGCTACAACGATACCCGCCAGAATATCTGCTCGCACATTAGAGAACCAATTTAATCTTATTTTTTCTAACACGTTTTGTTCACCTCAGTAAATAATATTTGACTATTTTCTTTAATAATCTCGATCTAAATCCACGAGAAGTAGTGTATCATGTATATTCCCAAAAAGGAACCATTTTAGAACAAAATTTTAATGACTTATGTTAAACTAATCGAGACCTTGTTATTAAAGGAGCGGAAACATGAAAATCGGATACATTAGACCCACATACGATGAACCAGATGTGACTCAACAGATTCAACAACTATCTAAAATAGAAGACATTCAAATCACAATAGAAGAGCACGACTCTACGAAAAAAAGACCATCTTTAAATCGTATGATCCAAAACCTACAAGCTGAAGATATCATATATGTGAGCAAGCTTTGTCATTTAGCCGATTCAAGTCGTCATTTAAATGAATTGCTAGATAAAATTCATCTTAAGAAGGCTTCCGTGATTTCTATAAATGAAAAGATTGATTCAAATCATGTGGAGGGTTATTCATTTCAAGAAATTTTAAGACATCTGATTCAATTTCAAAGTGATGTGATTAGTGAGAAAACAAAAAGTGGTCTAAACGAGGCCCAGAAAAAAGGGAATAATGCTGGAAGACCTAAAAAACCGGATGCCAATGTTCAAAAAGCTATTTTAATGTATGAAAGCAAAAAATACACATTAGCAGAAATTAAAGAAGCTACTGGAATTAGTAAATCCACCTTATATCGAAACTTAGAAAACTAAGTATAAATAAAAACACGCGATTTCCTATTAGGAAATCGCGATTCTTTTTGTTTATTTTCCAAGCCAAGCAAGTCCCACTGTTCCTCTTCCAGTATGTGTACCTGGAACTGGGCTTAATTCAGTGATAGAAAACGACATATCTTGAAATTGTTTTTCAAGTTCTGCTTTCCAAGCTGTGGCTTCCGTCAAATTATCAGCATGTATAACGGTTACTTCTTTCACAAGACTCTTTTCTTCTTCTAAATAGTCTACCATTTTACCAATCGCCCGTTTATGACTGCGAACTTTATCTGACAAAACAGCTCGTCCTTCATCAAACTTCATAACTACCTTCATGTTCAATAACGTCGCAAATACAGCTTGGGTTCCCGTAACACGCCCACCTTTGTGAAGTTGTTCTAAACTACCTGGTGTTAAAAACAAGCGCGCTTTGGCAGGATACGTTTTAATTTCAGCAACAATGTCTTCGTATGATTTTCCTTGTTGCTCTAATTCCACTGCGCGTTCAACCATTTTGCCAAGTGGGAACGAACCAATTTGTGAATCAAGTACAAATGTATCCACTCCAGCTTCTTTAGCGGCTGCTATGGCTCCTGAATAGGCACCTGTTAATGCTCCAGTTACATGAATAGCAATTACACGCTCATACTTCCCTTTTAATTCCTGGAATAACTCAATCATTTCTCCGGGTGAAGGTTGTGAAGTCTTAGGCAATGCTTTTGATTCTGCCAGTTTTTTGTAAAACTCTTTTGATCCAATTTCTATATTTTCTTTATACGAAGTTTCACCAAACGTAACGAATAACGGAACAACATGTATATTGTGTTTTTTTATAAATTCTTCTGAGAGTGTAGCGGTAGAATCTGTTACCCATCCAATTTTTGAAGAAATCATCTATTATATCTCCTTTATCTCCTATAAATACTATAGCGAAAACGCTTCCATCACATAGTATGGTTAAAGGTCAGACTTTTGAAAAGAAGCAAGTATCATGCAAGATACATGATAAATGTCATCCCATCAAAATTTAACAATTTTCATAAAAGCGTTTATTGAAGCTATTTCGGGGAATAAAACCAGTACATCCAAATGAATAGGAGGCGTTACTCAATGAGAAGAAATACATTAACTATGGCAGCTCTAGGACTTGGTGCAGCGTTCCTCATGCGCAACAAGGAATCTCGAGACAAATTAAAAGGGCAAGTTGAACAATTCTCTAAAAGCGGGAATGGTAAAGGAATTTTAGATTCAGTACTTGGATCATTAGACAAGAAAACCACGACTCCATAAAAGTCGTGGTTTTTTCTTGTATATGAATAAATTCTTTCAAGTTTGTGGGAATCTAAAATTTTCAAAAGATAGATTTTATTCAATGATCGCTTTAGATACATCATAAAGCGATAAATCTATTTCAACTTCTTTCCCTAACGCCAAGTTTGCTAATTGGGCACCTAAGTATGGACCCACAGTTAGACCTGAAGCTCCTAGACCATTTGCGAATAAAAGACCCGGAAATTCAGGGATTTCTCCAATGACCGGTAAAAAGTCGGGTGTAAAAGGACGGAAGCCTACTCGTGCTTCGACGAATGTACTTTCTTTTAGACCTGGCGCAACAGATAAAGCCTTATTCAGAACTTCTTGCAACCCACTGGCCGTGACACGTTGATCAAATTGATGGTTATCTTCATGCGTGGCTCCTACCACTACTTTGCCTTCATCAAATGATAAAATGTATTGATCATTTGGAGGCATAACTACAGGCCAATTGCCTGTATTCTCATCCTCTATTTTCAGATGAATAATCTGAGCTTTTTGAGCCGACACTCGGATGTTTATTCCCATTGGTGATAGCAGTTCTTCAGCCCAAGCGCCAGCTGTCACGATGATTGAATCTGCTTCATAAAAATTGTCACCAACATAGACACCTTTTAAACGCATTTGGTTATGCGCAATGCGCGCTGAGCCCTCAACAAATTTCGCTCCGTATTTTTTGGCAGCGTTCTCTAATGATTGTCGTAATGCACGTCCGTTTACACGAGCTCCACCTGAAATCATGACTGAACTAAGTTCATCTGATAATAGAGGAAAAGATGCGACAGTTTCTTCAATTGTCAACATCCGAACACCCCCTATTTCAGGGGCATCTTCACGACGAATTTCCGCTCTTTCCTGCATTTTCAAAAGTTTGTCCTCATCGGAGTGAAGACTTAGTGCCCCAACTTGTTTATATCCAGTATCTTGTTCCCCATCACTTTCTAATTGCTCGATTAATTCTTTATAGTAGGCAGCACCATTTTTTGCTAAAGTATACCAGGCTTTATTACGCCTCTGAGAAATCCAAGGGCAGATAATTCCCGCTGCAGCATCAGTTGCTTGACCTGGATCTTTACGGTCAATAACAATAACGTTCGCCCCTGCTTTCGCCAAGTGGTAGGCTGTAGATGAACCTAGAATTCCAGCTCCAATAATAATTGATGTTTTCATAAATGCACCTTTTTCAAAATAAATTTCCTACTTTCATTCTACACGTGGATGCAATACTCTCAAAATATCTTCATTGGAGGAATAGAACATGAACCGTACTTGGATGATATATGGAGCCAATGGCTATACTGGAAGTCTAATAGCAGAACTGGCCGCCAAAAGAGGTCTAACCCCTATTTTAGCTGGAAGAAATAAAGAAAAGATACAAGCCTTAGCTAAAAAATTCCAACTGGAAAGTCGTGTTTTTCCTTTAGAACCACTTGATCAATTAACCGCTGGATTATCTGGTGTCGATCTAGTACTTCATTGTGCTGGTCCATTTTCAAAAACAAGTTCACTCATGATTGAGGGGTGCTTAAAAGTTGGTACGCATTATCTTGATATTACAGGAGAAATAAATGTTTTTGAGCACGTCCATTCAAACGAAATAGCCGAACGTGCAAACAGAGCAAACATCGTTCTTTGTTCAGGCGTTGGTTTCGATGTCATTCCAACGGACTGTGTGGCACTAAAATTGAAACAATCACTACCTTCCGCTACTCATTTATCATTAGGGTTTGAATCCGACTCTGGAATTTCTCGTGGAACTTTCAAAACAATGATACAAGGACTTGCCTCAGGAAGTGCACAACGTCAAGATGGAGTCATCAAAGAATTCCCTCTTGGAACCAAGAGTCGTATCATTGATTTTGGAAGAGGATCAAAGACAGCAGTCTCCATTCCTTGGGGTGATGTTTCTACAGCTTTCTATTCAACCGGAATTCCAAATATCAGCACTTGGATTCCAATGTCTCCTACTAAAATGCATGCTACACGAGTGTTAAACAAATTCAAGCCTGTTATAGCTTCTTCCATTATTCAACGATTTTTGCAAAAATGGGTCGATACAAAAGTGAGTGGTCCAAGTCTGTCGTCTCGACAGAATTCTCCTGCTTTCATTTGGGGCGAAGCACATAATGCAATAGGCGAAAAAATAACCGTGCGAATAAAAACTGCAAATGTGTACACCTTAACTATTTACGGTGCGTTAGAGGTTGTCACGCGCTTATTAAATCAATCAATTCCTGGTGGTAGTTACACGCCGTCCTCCCTATTTGGTCCCGAATTAATTGAATCTTTGCCTGAATCAGAAACATTCCAAATTAGCTAATTCACTTTCATATTTTCAGTAATTTCTGATATTGTTCGTTATAAAACCTATTGCAGTGCCTATTTCTACATAAATTCACGATACTGAAACAATTAACGTATATTATCAATTTTTGTAATAGGAATGTTCGTTAAAAAGATTTATAATGAGACTTAATCATGATTCACATGATCCTATACCGATTCTTATTAATTGTAAGTAAGATGACATAGAATGATTTATTTTCAGGAGGAAAAAACATGTTAAAAGATGTATTCATGGCGTTATCAAAAAACCAATTGCTAACGACTGCTGCAAAAAAATATGGTCTTAAATTAGGCGCGCAAACGGTAGTTGCAGGAACGAATGTTGAACAGACAATTAAAAGCATTCGCGAATTAAATGCACTAGGAATTAGTGCAACAGTCGATAATTTAGGTGAATTCGTCTTCGAAAGAGAAGAAGCGAATAAAGCAAAAAACAGCATCTTAGAAGTAATCGAAGCCATTCATGAAAATGAAGTTGATGCACATATATCACTTAAACCTACACAACTAGGATTAGATATCGATTATGATTTCTGTTACGAAAACTTGAAAGAAATCGTTGCCGCTGCAAGTAAATACGACATGCATATTAATTTAGACATGGAAGACTACGGTCACCTTCAGCCTTCTTTTGACTTAATGGATGATTTATTAAAAGAATACAGCAATGTCGGAACAGTTATTCAAGCTTATTTCTTCCGTGCACAAGATGACATTGAGAACTACAAACATTTACGTTTACGTATCGTAAAAGGTGCTTATAAAGAGCCTGCTGAATATGCATACCAAACAACTCAAGATATTGATGCCAATTTCATTAAATTAATTGAGTATCATTTGTTGAATGGTAAGTTTACGTCAATTGCAACACATGACCACAACGTGATTAATCATGTGAAGAAATTTGTTGAAGAAAACCAAATCTCTAAAGATAAATATGAATTCCAGATGCTATACGGCTTCCGTAAGGATATGCAATTATCCTTAGCTAAAGAAGGTTATAACTTCTGTACGTATGTACCTTTTGGAGATGACTGGTATGGCTACTTCATGAGAAGATTAGCAGAACGTCCACAAAATCTGAACTTGGTATTCAAACAAGTATTCAACAAACGTACAAATAGAACACTCGGCGTATTTGCTGGTGCATTAGCATTAAGTCGTTTAGCTTCTAAAAAGAAAAAATAATGATTCAAAGAGGTCGCTAGTCAGTATCACACTGACTAGCGGCCTTTTTTAGTTAGTCGCTCAGTTAGAATAATGGCGATCTCAGTTAGAAGTTTGGCAATCTCAGTTAGAGAAATCGCCATCTCAGTTGTAATTGTTCAATAGAATATCCAAACAGTAAAGGCTGCGTAAGCGAAGCGTGCAGCATCAATTCATGATTTAAGATCTTAATTGCCCCGCCGTTCGTGCTTGGCGGGTTTTTCTGTTTGGTGTGTAGTCGCTCAGTTAGAAGTTTGGGGTTCT
>JBFIXW010000087.1:0-8225 GCA_041605715.1 Paenisporosarcina sp. | reverse complement strand
CCTGATGGCAAACAGCTAGAACTTTATGCAAGCTCACCCCCTCTCGGAACATTTAAAGATATGGACTTTAAAACAAGAACCTTTTCCTATAAAAAGAGTTCTCGGGTATTTTTGTATACGGATGGTGTATCAGAACCGCTTGAACCGACGCTTTTAAGTTCGCTCTTAACAGAACATGCAGCCCTTTCCTTGATCCAATTCAAAGAAAAAGTTTTGCAGTCGCTTGATGAGAAGAAAGTGGCGGATCATAAAAAAGACGATCAATGTTTTATCTTGATCGATTTAAAATAATTAGAGATATTAAAAAAACGCTTGAATTCAAGCGTTTTTTTGTATAATTTTTTACACCGGTCAAATTATCTCGCGCGATTGAAAATACCTATCATTTCCAAGCATTTCAGCAGCCTCATCCTTTGAAACAGCCGGACTGTAATAATAGCCCTGGATTTGGTCTACATTATACGATTTTAATAAGTTTTTCTGTCCTTCGTTCTCCACACCTTCAGCAACAAGTTTACAATTCAACCCGTGCCCCATCGTAATGATCGCTTTTGTTATGCTTCTCATTTCTTTCTTTTCCATTATGTCTTTAATAAAGGATCGGTCAATTTTGATCGTATCGATTGGGAATCGTTTTAAATAACTTAATGAAGAGTAGCCTGTACCGAAATCATCGATCGATATTTTAATGCCTAATTCTTTTAATTTTTCAATTGATTTTAAGACATATTCTTCGTTGTTAATCAATAAACTTTCCGTCAACTCCAATTCCAGCCATTTGCCGTCAAGACCTGTTTCCCTTAACACTTCAGTAACGGTCTGTACTAAATTTCCATAATGAAATTGGTAAGCAGAGATGTTCACTGCTACAGCTAGAGGCGGAAGTCCTGCATCTTGCCATTTCTTGTTTTGTTTACAGGCTTCACGCAATACCCATTTGCCCATTGGATTGATCAATCCGGTTTCTTCCGCAAGCGGTATAAATTCATCCGGCGAAATCGTGCCCAGTTCCGGATGGAACCACCTAATCAAGGCTTCCATTCCAACAATTTCTTCTGACGACACTCTAATTTGTGGTTGGTAATACACTTCAAATTCCTCTTGCTCGAGAGCTTTCCGAATATTGTTTTCTAATTGCAGACGGCTAACTGGTTGGTTATTGAATTCTTCTTCGTAAAAGACATAATTTGATTTACCTGCCTCTTTTGCTTTATACATCGCGATATCTGCATTTTTTATCAATACTTCACTGCTACTTCCATCTACCGGATACAAACTCACCCCAATACTTGTACTAATGTAATACTCATTGGCATTTAACATAAATGGTTCCAGCATGGCATGATTGATGTCTCTGGCTACTGCGTTTACGCCTCTCTTATTTTTCACATCACTAAGCAAAATTGTATACTCGTCACCGCCAAATCTCGAAACAACGTCCGTTTCGTTCACACAATTTTTCAAGCGCTTTGCCACTTCTTCAAGTAAAATATCACCAGTGGAATGCCCCATCGTATCGTTAATAATTTTAAACCGATCCAAATCCACGAATAATACGGCAAATATTTTTTCGTTTTGGTTCATGGACGATTCGATGAGTTCGTTTACCTGCTGTTGGAACAATACACGATTTGGCAGACCAGTTAGCGCATCGTAATGAGCACGCGTCGTAAGATCTTGTTGAGAAGCGTTGATCTCTTTGAATATTTTATTGATGATGCCCCACGCTCCTAGAATAAATAACAACAGAGCAAGAAATGTTGCATACATCAAGACATTGGAAAGCGATAAAAAGGCATTGCTCGGAGCAGGTTTTACCAGTCCCACTACCCAGTTCATATCTTCACTGAACTTTATATTTTGATAGGCAACCAAATAATCTTTGCCGTCTTTTTGAATTATTTTACTGCCTTGTTTACTTTGATCTATTTGCTTCCATAATTCACTATCTACTGTATGTTCACTAATATGTGGAAGTGCTACAGTAGTTTGAAAATCCGCAAACTCTTCATCCGAGAGCTCATTTGCTTGAGAAACTGTTTCGATTATTGCTTCTCGATTTTCTTTTGTGCTGCTAGCAATTACATCGCCATTTTCATTGGCTACAAAAGTTTCTAACTCTTTGTTTTCAGTATTTATCAATTCATTTGATAAATACGATAAATTCACTTCGTAATGAATGAGTCCTACTTTTTCCCCTTTTAAATGCCCTTCCTCTTGTATCACGACAGGTGTAACGTTCCCGAAAACCCAGCGCCTGCTATCCGCTGACACATACGGCATCGATTGATACACTTCTCCCCGATTTAACCGCAGTGCAGCCTGGTAAAAAGGTTGCTCTTTTTCAGAGGGGGAAAGTTCGTGATCATGTGCCACTGTCTCATCAACCCGCACAACTTCCTCTCCATCATGCGTATCGTCTAGGAAACATGCCTCATCAGTTTCAGGTATTTGTTCTTTCACATACTGAAATGCTTTTATTTGTTCTTCTTTCCAATAAGCTTGTCGGTCCGGTTCCGTATAGTATTTTTCCCAAGAAGGATTATTGGCCAAAAGCAAAACCGTCTGACGCATTTTTGCTAGTTCTTTGTCGATTAAATTTGCCACTTGATTGTTTTCAGTTTCCAATTCGGCTAACGATAATTCTTCATATTTTTTTTCATTAATAATATACAAAATTAAAACTGGGACAATACAAATAACTATAGATAAAAGCATTAATCTACGCTTCATTTTCTTTTCATTAAACATCGTGAAATCCACCTTTCCTCACCAAAGGTTAGCCATTTGGTCATCACCTCGAAACGGTAGTACTTTTCCTAAAGAATTTTTCGCAAGATTCTCGATGATTTAAATTTAATTTCATTCGAATTTGTTAAAAAAGTATATATTCCCCTTAAATATCATACTTTCGAATAGTATATAAATGAAATAACAAGTAAAATTTACCTAATAGGATTATAGCACCTTTAATTAATTTAATAATCTTTTTATTCAATAAACTAAAGTTTAATTAATCATAGAATCATTATTCATTTAAGTTCATCCCAAAGAATGGTATTTTATTGATAGCACTTGTTTTTAACAGGATTTTGTCATTGTTAGAACTTTGAAAGGAGTGACGGATGTGGCATCTAAAAGAGAAGAAATCATTTATGAGGCATCTGCGCTCATCCATTCACGCGGATACGAAAACACCAAATTAAGCGACATATTAACTTCAGCCGGAATCGGGAAAGGTCAGTTCTATCATTATTTCGCTTCAAAACAAAATCTTGCCGACGCAGTCATCGAATTTTTAATCGACAACATGAAACGGGATTTGTTTGAAAACACCTTGGACCAGCCAATGAACCCTAAAAAGAAATTAAACAAAATGCTTGATGAAATTTGTCACATGCAAATCGAAAGCCAAGGAAGACGCGGATGTGCTTTGGGAAATTTGGCCATTGAACTCAGTGAACATGAGCCTGTCTTCCGCGATAAAATATCTATCTTTTTTGATCAATGGGAAGAAAAAGTCCAGCAAACTTTAGTTCAACTGCAACAAGAAGGAGAGCTCGAGGAGAACATCGATACGATGAAACATGCGCGCGCAATGGTCGCAATGATCGAAGGTGCCATCTTGCGGATGAAAAACAAACAAGATATCCAAGTGCTTTACGACATTACGGATGTAATTCGCAACGAATACAATTTACAAGAAGAGTAGCGAATCAGGATAATTGACTCGACTCTTCTTTTTTTGTTAAGCTTCTCTGTACCAACTGGTAGGTACAAGAAATTATTCTTGTTTGTTTAATCCCTCTTGTAAAGGGAAAGACAATGAACGAATCGGATTTTTATAAATTTGAAAGAGAAGGTGAGCATTTTGACAAACAATTCATTTCAAAAATTATTTTCTGAGATTAAAATTGGAAATACTACATTAAGCAATCGCGCCGGCTTAGCACCGATGACAAGAACAAGTGCTAGCGAGACAGGTTTAGCAACCGAAGATATGGCTCAATACTACGCCAATTTTGCAAAAGGTGATTTTAGCCTAATCCTGACAGAAGGCACTTATACAGATGAAGCTTATAGCCAAGGGTATTTCAACCAACCTGGCATTGCTACAAGTGAACAAACAGAAGCATGGAAACCTGTAGTTCAAGCCGTACAAGCTCAAGGTTCAAAAATCTTCATGCAACTGATGCATGCTGGCGCGCTTTCACAAGGCAACCGTTTTAAAGAGAGTACGATTGCCCCTTCTGCAGTAAAACCAAAAGGTGAGCAATTACCGTTTTACGGCGGTTCAGGTGAATTTGCACTGCCTGTGGAAATGACGAAAGAAGATATTTCCCAAGTAATTGAAAGCTTTGCAACTTCCGCAAAAAATGCGAAAGAAGCTGGATTTGACGGCATTGAAATTCACGGCGCAAACGGCTATATTCTCGATCAATTTTTAACTGACTACACAAACGAACGAAATGATGAATACGGCGGCTCAACAGAAAATCGTCTGCGCTTGCTTCTAGAAGTGGTCGACGCCGTTCGAGATGCTGTCGGAACTGATTTCCCAGTAGGCATTCGCATCGCCCAAGCAAAAGTGAACGATCCGGATCATAAATGGCAAAACGGGATCGAAGATGCTGAGCTGATTTTCGGTCAACTTGGAAAAGCAGGAGTCGACTATATTCATACTTCTGAACCAAATGCTACTGAACCTGCATTTGAAGGATCGGACGCTACATTGGTAGAGCTTGCGAAAAAGTATGGCAATACTGTCGCGATTGCCAATGGATCGCTAGAAAACCCTCAGCTTGTTGAAGCTTTGCTCGCTGAAGGAAAAGCAGATATTGTGACAATCGGAAAAGGCGCACTCGCGAATCAGGATTGGCCGACCAAAGTGTTTGCCGGAGAAGAATTAAATGAATTCGATTTCCAAAAAACACTTCTTCCGCAAGCAACCTTGAAAGAGTTTGAGATTAACTGATCGATTTAGATGATGTTACGGGTTAACGAATACCTTTAAATGATATGGAGTGAACTAATACGTTTGTTGCTCTATATCAGAAATCTCTAAGCTTCGGTGCGTCAAGGGTCTAGGCGTAGTGAGAAGACAGGCGGTCTTTGCCTGGCTTCTTGCTTAAGCCATGACCAAAGCGACCGAAGCGACATTAAAATATCACTGCCTTAATTCAACTTATAAAATAAAATTTCACGAAACAACCTAGGAGGTTATCACTTGAAAGCAATCGTAATTGACCAATATGGAGAAAATAATGTGTTAACAGAACGAGACGTAGAAAAACCAACAATTCAGGATGATCAAGTATTAGTAGAAATTCATGCAACATCCATTAACCCAATCGATTGGAAAGTTCGTGCAGGATACCTAAAAGACATGTTGCCATTTGAATTCCCAATTATACTCGGATGGGATGCATCAGGAATCATCGTCGAAAAAGGAAGCAATGTGACAAACTTTGAAGTTGGCGAACGCGTCTTTACCCGTCCCGCAACGACAAACCAAGGCACCTACGCTGAATACGTAGCTGTAGAAGAGAATTTGCTTGCAAAAATGCCAGCTGCCATGAGCTATGAAGAAGCTGCTGCGATTCCGTTAGCTGGATTAACAGCTTGGCAATGCCTAGTGGACTTTGCTGACGTTCAAAAAGATGATAAAGTTCTGATTCACGCCGGAGCTGGCGGCGTTGGTAACTTCGCGATTCAAATCGCGAAATCTTTAGGCGCGTATGTCGCGACGACAGCAAGTGCAAAAAATGAAGAATTCGTTAAATCATTAGGCGCAGACCAAGTGATTAACTACCAAACTGAAGATTTCAGTGAGATTCTTTCTGACTTTGACTTTGTATTGGATTCAATGGGTGGCGAAGTTCAATCGAACAGCTATAAAGTATTGAAACCAAAAGGTAAATTAGTTTCAATTGCTGCACCACCGAACGAAGAAGAAGCTAAACAATATGATGTTGAAGCTGGTTTCTTATGGCTTGATCCTCAAGGCGCGCAATTGCAAAAACTAGCGGATATGTATGAAGCTGGTGAACTGAAAGCAATTGTCGGCGAAACGTTCGGCTTCAGTGAAAAATCGCTACAAGAAGCTCACGCATTGAGTGAAACGCATCACGCACGCGGAAAAATCGTCATTAACGTAAAATAAGACGAACATTTCTTAAAATGTAAAGCAGCCCCTTCTAAATTGAAGGGGCTGCTTTTTGTTTTACTACAATTAGATAAACTAACTAAAATTGCAAAAAAACAGCCTGTGTCTGCGTGATCACCAGACATAGACTGCTCAACCTAAATTCTTAATTCGTTGGTAAACTCTTCTACATCATCATTGCCTAGCTCTTTCCACTCATTCAACATTTCAAGGAATACACTTACAACTTTCGGATCAAATTGGGTGCCAGAGTTCTTTTGCAACTCTTCTATAGCTCCTTCTAATGTAAGTGGCGTCTTCCGATAAGGTCGAGAAGAGGTCATCGCATGAAAGGCATCAGCAACAGCGACTATGCGCGCACCTAATGGAATGTGATCTTTTTCAATCCCTTTAGGATAGCCCTTTCCATCATATCGTTCTTGATGGTATTCAACATAATCTAAAATATCGTTTATCGAAGAGATGTGTTCAAGTATGTTTTTACCTAAAGTAGGGTGTTGTTTTACTATTTCAAACTCTTCATCTGTTAACTTGCTTGGTTTGTTTAAAATATGATCCGGCACGCCTATTTTACCTACGTCATGTAGTAACCCTGCCATCGCTATCCTTTTTATTTCTACCTCAGTTAACCCCATTCTTGCAGCAACCGCTCCACTATAACGACTTACGGTTTCAGAATGCTTCTGTGTATACACGTCTTTAGCGTCCATCGCCGCAGCAAATGCATAAATCATCTCTTTTACATGAAGGCCATCCACGATCTCCTCTTCACTACTCTGCTCCTCATCCACTATTGTTCCTTCTTTTGACGACAATACGACTTTGTTACGCCCTTGCGCTTTTGCAGAATACATAGCCGTATCCGCACTAAACAACAGGCTCTTCGCGTTGCTTCCATTGAGAGGGAATGTAGCTGAGCCGACACTTACGGTAACAGGTAATAATCCATTGGTTAACGGATAAGAAGCAATCGATGCCCGAATCCGGTTGGCTATAAATTCTGATTGATCTACCGGGCAATCAGGGAGTAGCACGACAAATTCCTCGCCCCCGTACCTTGCTAGGATATCTTGTTCTCTTAAGTTCTCTTGTATCAACTTACCTACAGAAGCCAATATACGATCGCCTTCCATATGCCCTAAATGATCATTCACTTTTTTGAAGTGATCAATATCTAAAAACAATAAACTGAATTCTTCTCCATCCCTATTTCTCTTAACCTCTTGTTCTAACTGATTATTAAAGTAAAACTGATTATATAGTCCTGTTACTTGATCCGTTATACTGTTCTTATATCTACTTTCCAGCATTTCCGCCATGACGTTAAACTCTCTCGATATTCTTCCAATTTCATCATTTGAATCACTTTTGACTCGATATGAGTAATTCCCCTTAAAAATAGACTGAAGAGCATTATAGAGATTAGTAAGACGGTTGAACATAAGTTTGTTTAACAAAAAGTAAATTAGCACGACTATCAATACTAGACTAACCAATAATGATAAACCTACCTGTTTGAACGATTGACTTTTCAGCGCCTCTCTCTTAGCTGTCGAAAAATAAACACCGATTGTTGCATAAGGCTCCTCTTGTCCGCTCACATAAATCGGTGCAAGAATTTCAACTTGCTCTTTTTCCGGTTTTTCAATAAAAAATGGCTGTCCCGTCACTAACGGTTCGATATCATAGGAATCGGCTTCCAACCCTTTCTTAGTCGAATCCGTAGTTGCCATTC
Source organism: Paenisporosarcina sp. (assembly GCA_041605715.1). Lineage (GTDB taxonomy): Bacteria > Bacillota > Bacilli > Bacillales_A > Planococcaceae > Paenisporosarcina. The sequence continues at coordinate 324 of JBFIXW010000087.1, read as the reverse complement.
TTAGGTATTTTCCATCTACTGGGCTGTATAATGTAACTTTTACGATATCTTCACTCTTATTTATGAGTTCATTGAAAGATGCTTCGATTTCTTCATAATCTTTATCAATTTTGCTCTTTGTTCCGATGAATGAATTGATGTTTGAAACGATTGCAATCGCTTCGTTCTCAAATGATTCATTTACACCTTCTTGACTGGTTTTAATGTTTACATAAGCTAGAGAAAAAAACGCTACCAATAAAATGGTGGTGATTCCTAGGATAATTTTGCTTCTTAAAGTTAATATCTGCAAAAAATTACTCTTTAACGGCTTTTCGTTTGAAT
>JBFIXW010000086.1:0-8246 GCA_041605715.1 Paenisporosarcina sp. | reverse complement strand
CTAAATGACAAAGTCGTAGGTGAAATGAATTTTATGGTAGACCCAGTCCACTTATTTAATAAAGTCCCTGGAACTGCGTGGGTAGGTATCACAATTGGTGAACCAGAAGGTAGAGATAAAGGGATTGGTAAGGAAGCAATTGAATTTTTAGAAGAACAGATTAAGAAACAAAAGCTTAAACGGATTGAATTGGGTGTCTTCGAATTTAACACGCCAGCTCAAAAACTTTATAAGAAAATAGGCTATAAAGAAATAGGTCGCATTGAAAATTTCACATATTGGAAAGAGCAGATGTGGACTGATATTCGAATGGAAAAGTATTTATAAAAATCGTTTTTGCATGCAGTATTGTAGATTCCACAGAATAGTGGGTTTAAAAACGTTCTGAAATTTAACTGATTTTACAATAAACAAGATGAATGATGTATTCACACAAATAAATTCCGATTGTAAGAAGGGAATTACACTAATGAATAGATTCGTGATTATGACTGTCGGTAAAACACATAGTGGTAAAACTACTTTTGCAAGAAAGTTAGAAAAAGATATAACCAATTCAGTTGTAATCGATCAAGACAACCATGCTGAATTTCTACAATCGATTTATCCATTGTTAGTACCAACCAAAGGACCTAATAAGATTAAGTATATGCTCACACAAACGATTGTGGATTATGCAGTTAATGAGACCAGTTGTCATCTTATTCTATGCAACTCAAATAGAAACAGAAAAGTACGCATAAAACTGCTTGAACATTTTAAAAATAAAGAATTTATTACAGTTATTGTAAATTTTGATATTCCAGATGACGTTTTATATAAGCGAGTTGAAAATAGTCAGCGAAATACTGCGATTTTAAGAACAGTTCGAAGCTTTCAGGATGTACTTGTTCAACAACAATGTGAAACGGATAAAAATAGAGCAATTGACCCAATAGAAGAAAAAGTGGATTTTTTATTTCAAATAAGACGTTCAGAAGAAGTTCAATCTGTCCTACAAGAAATTCTTAATCTTCTTAAAAATTGATGTAAAAATTCTTCTCATATAGAAAAGCGGTCGAAATTTTTTCGGCCGCTTATTATTATTATCTACCTATAAACATTTGAGTCCAGTAATTTCCATTTGCGTGATACCCGACACCTACTTCGGTTAGACCAGGGTTGAGCATATTTTTTTTATGTCCCGGTGAATTCCACCACGCTTCGACTACTTCACTTGCGGAATTTTGACCGTGAGCAATATTCTCTGCGGCTGTTCGATAAGTAATTCCATAGTTTTTAATCATATTAAAGGGGCTCCCATAACTTGGCGAGGTATGACTAAAATAGCCTTTTTGATACATGTCTCTCGATTTATGACGAGCCACACGACTTAGTTCCCAATTTGCTTTTAATGGTGCTATTCCTTGCTGCTGCCGTTTCAAGTTAGTAAGTCGAATGACTTCACGCTCAATTGTTTTGATCGAGTCAATATTTGGGACATTCACTTTTTGGTTTGGATAAATCAAATTTGGGTTCTTAAATTGTGGGTTCGCTTTAATTATTTCTTTTACTCCAATCTTATACTTCACCGCAATCTTCCATAATGAATCTCCACTCCTAACGGTATAACTATCCATAGCATAAGACATGGTTGGGAATATGAAAATCAATAAAACAAAAGAAATGAATATTTTTTTCACTTAGACACCTCCTAAACATTAAAGTAACCGGAATTCGAATAACTATACTCATTTAGTTGGAACAATAAATCTATACTATAAACGTACAAGTTCTTCCGTCAAAGTCGACTAGAGAAATATAGTTTTCCTTTATCGACTTGCACCTAATCAATAAATTTTGTTATCAAGCTGATCTACCAGCACCATCGCTGAGTGTCAGCTTTTTTATATAAATACAATTATTTCAAGAAGAACGAGAAATCTGAATAATCCAACTTTAAATTTGTGAAAACCTACCTATTTTGATAGGTTTGTAATAAGGAGTTTTTAAATGCATAGAGTGAATACTACATATATTTTGTTCAAAAAAGACACGAGATGCGTTTACACTCTTTGACTAGTGGAATATATGTAACAAACGAATTTGAGGAGGAAGTTGTCAATATGAGTGCATTTGTTGCAGAGATGATTGGAACAGCTATATTAATCGTATTTGGAGCTGGAGTAGTTGCAAATGTGAGTTTGAAAAAATCATTTGCTCTAAATGGTGGCTGGATTGTTATTGCATTTGGTTGGGGCTTAGGTGTGGCGATGGCTGTTTACGCAGTAGGTCAATTCAGTGGAGCTCATTTAAATCCAGCTGTTACATTAGGCTTAGCGTTTAATGGAGATTTTGCATGGTCACTTGTACCTTCTTATGTATTGGCACAGTTAATAGGAGCTTTTCTTGGTGCAACAATGATTTGGTTGCACTTTTTTCCACACTGGAAAATTACAGAAGAACCAGAAACGAAGCTCGGTGTATTTTCTACAGGCCCTGCAATTCCACACTACTTCTCAAATGTGTTAAGTGAAATTATAGGAACATTTATATTAATTGTAGGGATACTATCTATTGGTGCAAATGAGTTTACGGAAGGATTAAATCCATTTATTGTAGGGATGCTTATCGTAGCAATTGGTTTATCCTTAGGCGGCACCACCGGTTATGCAATTAATCCCGCTCGTGATTTAGGGCCAAGAATTGCACATTTCTTATTACCGATTGCAGGAAAAGGAAAATCGAATTGGGGCTATTCATGGATACCAGTTGTAGGTCCGATTCTAGGAGGATCTCTAGGTGGTGTGTTTTATAAAGCTATTTTTACGCAAGAATTCACCATATGGTTTTGGATTGTCTTAGGTGTGACTGTCCTGGTTTTATTGGCTTTATTAATGATCGATAAGAAAGAAACTCAAATTGAAAAAAATGACCAACTATCTGCATAAGGGGGAAGTAAATATGGAGACATATATTTTATCATTAGACCAAGGTACCACTAGTTCAAGAGCGGTGTTAATAAATCACAAGGGTGAAATAGTACAGATTGCACAGCGAGAATTTAAGCAACATTTTCCTAAGCCAGGTTGGGTTGAGCATGATGCGAAAGAAATTTGGGGTTCAATTCTAGCCGTTATTGCATCTGTATTGTCTGACTCCAATGTCAAGCCTGAGCAAATTAAAGGTATTGGAATAACCAATCAGCGGGAAACGACTGTTGTATGGGATAAGGAAACCGGTGACCCAGTATACAACGCTATTGTTTGGCAATCTCGTCAAACTGCAGGCATTTGTGATGAGTTAAAAGAGCAAGGACTTAATGATAAATTCCGAGACAAAACTGGTTTGTTGATTGATGCTTACTTCTCGGGCACGAAAGTGAAATGGATTCTTGATAATGTTGAAGGTGCTCGAGAAAAAGCAGAAGCAGGCAAATTGTTATTTGGAACAATGGATACCTGGTTAATTTGGAAGCTTTCTAATGGAGAAGCTCATGTAACTGATTATTCAAATGCTTCAAGAACACTCATGTACAATATTTATGATTTATCATGGGACCAAGAGCTTCTTGACCATTTAAGTGTCCCAAAATCGATGCTACCAGAAGTTAAATCATCGTCAGAAGTGTATGCAAAAACAGCAGCTTCTCATTTCTTAGGCCATGAAATTCCAATTGCAGGTGTAGCGGGAGATCAGCAAGCATCTTTATTTGGACAGGCTTGTTACCAATCAGGGATGGCGAAAAACACATATGGAACCGGCTGTTTCATGCTAATGAATACAGGCGATAAAGCAGTGAAGTCTAATCATGGCTTACTGACAACCCTCGCTTGGGGAATTGATGGAAAAGTGGAATATGCACTTGAAGGAAGTGTCTTTGTTGCAGGGAGTGCAATTCAATGGCTGCGGGATGGATTGCGAATGATTAAAAATGCGGCTATAACGGAAGACTATGCAAAACGAGTAGATTCAACCGATGGTGTTTATGTAGTGCCAGCTTTTGTTGGTTTAGGAACGCCGTATTGGGATAGTGAAGTTCGTGGCGCAATATTTGGCTTAACACGTGGTACATCAAAAGAACATTTCATCCGTGCGACTCTTGAATCTCTTGCTTACCAAACTAGAGATGTGTTGGATGCGATGGAAAAAGATTCAGGAATTAAGCTGAAAAAGTTGCGTGTAGATGGAGGAGCCGTCAATAATAATTTCTTGATGCAATTCCAAAGTGACATCATGAATACAACAGTGGAACGTCCTGTTATTCAAGAGACAACCGCTCTTGGTGCGGCGTATTTAGCAGGACTTGCAGTTGGATTTTGGGGAAGTCGAGAAGAAATCGCTAGTATGTGGAAAGTAGATAGAGACTTCGACCCTGAAATGTCAGAAGAAACACGGTCAGATCTTTATTCAAATTGGCAAAAGGCAGTGAAAGCCGCTATGGCATTTAAATAAAATAACCAATTAAAAAGTGTATGTAGGTTATTAAACGGGTAGAGACTTAGAGAGGACTGAATCCATTATGAGTGATCATAATGGTTTTCACCCTCTCTTTTCCAACTAATAATACAGATGAATTACAAAAAAATACATACTATCTAAAGGAGATTTTATCGATGCAAAACTTTTCTAGTACGAATCGAGATTTGACCTTAACAAATATGAGTCAAGAAGTGTATGACTTAATCGTCATTGGAGGAGGAATAACAGGAGCGGGTATTGCGCTAGATGCAGTAACGAGAGGCATGAAAGTCGCTGTTGTTGAGATGCAGGACTTTGCTGGTGGTACTTCAAGTAGATCCACCAAACTGGTCCACGGCGGACTTAGATATTTAAAGCAATTTGAAGTAAAAATGGTGGCAGAAGTCGGCAAAGAGCGTGAAATTGTTTATGAAAACGGACCGCATGTAACAACCCCTGAGTGGATGCTTCTTCCTATTCATAAGGGAGGCACCTTTGGGAAATTAAGCACTTCTTTTGGGTTACGTGTTTATGATTTTTTAGCAGGCGTAAAACGAAATGAACGTCGCCAAATGCTAAATGCAGAGGAAACACTTCTTCGCGAGCCGCTAGTTAAAAAAGAAGGCTTACGTGGAGGTGGATTCTATGTCGAATACCGCACAGATGATGCCCGATTAACACTGGAAGTGATTAAAAAGGCAGTAGAAAATGGTGCCGAATTCATCAATTATGTCAAAGCAGAAAGCTTTCAATATACTGGCAAAGAAGTAACTGGAGTGGAAGTCATTGACCAAATTACTGGAAAACAAGTGTCCTTAACCGGTAAAACGGTTGTGAATGCCGCTGGTCCTTGGGTTGATAACGTGCGCAATATGGACTACTCCAAAAATACGAAACAATTACGCTTAACAAAGGGTGTTCATGTAGTCTTAGATCAATCCGTTTTCCCATTAAAACAAGCCATCTATTTTGATGCACCAGATGGGCGAATGATGTTTGCCATCCCACGTAATGGTAAAGCATATGTGGGTACTACAGATACGATTTATGAGAAAGACCAGGACATTGCCAACCCGAAAATGACAAAGGAAGATCGAGATTATATTTTAAATGCCATTCAATACATGTTTCCAAGTGTCAAGGTATCGATTGAGGATGTAGAGTCAAGTTGGGCAGGTGTTCGCCCGTTGATATTTGAAGAAGGAAAGGATCCTTCTGAAATTTCTAGAAAAGATGAGATATGGGAGCATGACAGTGGGTTAATTACTATTGCTGGTGGTAAATTAACCGGGTATCGTAAAATGTCAGAGCACGTGGTCGATTTAGTTGCCAGTCGACTAAAAATAAAGACACAGCGTGTTTTTCAGAAGAGTCAGACAAAGAATATGCCTATTTCAGGAGCGGATTTTGGAGGGTCAAAGCGATTTGAGTCCTTTGTTGAGATGAAATCATTAGATGCACTTTCTTACGGGTTAACGATAGAAGAAGGACGTCACATTGCATCATTTTATGGAACCAATGCAGATCACCTTTACAAGCTTGCTCACGCAGCTACAGGAATGGAACTAGAAGGCAACTTAACACCGGCTGTGTACGCAGAAGTTGCCTATGCGATACAAAATGAAATGGCAGTTAAACCTGTGGACTTCTTTATTCGACGCACCGGAAGACTATTCTTTGATATCCAATGGGTTGAACTTCATAAAAAACCCGTTTTGAATTTAATGAAAAAATTGTTGAAATGGGAAGATGATACGTTTGCTATCTACAAAGAAGAATTAGAACAAGCGATTCATGATGCGATTCACCCTGTAAATGTATCTACAAGTAGCGAAAATCATCATGCATAGAAAAAACGGCTGATCAACTTCAGCCGTTTTTTCTTATGGGGGAGACTATTTGAATTTCTTAAGTGTAAATTATTGGACGCGTGCGAATCCAAAACCTGATGCGTAATCATCACCAGTTGTTGCACCGGTACCACCTTTGATGTCATATAGTTTTGCGCGATTTTGAAGGTCAGAACGTAAAGTTGTGTTTGACCAAGATGGGTTTGAAGCCCACAATTTTGCAGCTAGTCCTGCTACGTGTGGAGTGGCCATGGATGTCCCACTAATTGTGTTATAGCCACCAGTGTTCCAAGTCGAGTAGACCGCAGAACCTGGTGCTGATATTTCCACGTCGCCTTGTTGAATGACATAATCTCCATCAGTTGACGAATAACCACGAGAAGAATAATTTGCAACGCGGTAAGTACCGTTTTGCTGAACGTTTTCAAGTGCCGCTACAGCTACTGCATTGACAAGTGCACCTGGGTACCCGATTGTTCCTTCAGCTGAACCTTCATTTCCAGCTGCTGCAACTACTAAGACACCTTTGCCATAAGCATAAGTGACTGCACTTGAAATTAAGCTATTGTTTCCTGCTGATCCTAATGACATATTGATTACTGTTTTTGTTCCTGTTGATACAGCTTGGTCACCAGCGTGACGGATCGCCGCTGCGATATCATCAGAGAAGCCTGAACCAGCATCGTTTAGCACTTTGTAAGCCCAAAGGTCTGCATCTGGAGCCACTCCGTAAATTCCAGCTTTGTCACTTCCACCATCAGCTAGAGCAGTTCCAGCAACATGTGTTCCATGACCGTGTCCATCAGTACAACTGTTGTTAACTAATGGAGAATAAATTTGTGTAAAGTCTTTGCATTGTTCGACGTTATTTTTAATGTCGTAATGACCAGTATATGCACCCGTATCTAAAACTGCGATATTAATCCCAGCTCCACCTGTTGTAGTTGTTTGATTACTATTATTATAAATAGCTTTTATACCCCATGGTGTTTGATGAGTTGGGTATTCGGCAGCAAGTAATTGATTTTGACTTTGTGTGGCACGAGCTTCATTATCCAACGTCAATTTTTGAACTTTCGTAACCGTTACGTTCTTATTTTTTTGTAGAGCCGTAAATTGATATTCGTTCATCTCTGTTGAGAATCCATTTTCAGATAATTCCCAACGAACCTTGTACTTTTCTTTTAAAGCGTTTTTCGTAGAAGAATTTGAAGCTTCAACATAAACTCGGAATTTTTCGGTTGAATTGTCCGATGTTGTGGCTGCGCTAGCACCAATAGAAGGAATGGCTAAGCTGGCAGTAAGAAGAACGCTCATCAAGATTTTTTTCGAATTTTTCATGTTTGTCTGCTCCTTTTCAAATAACTTTTTTTTGTTGCTAAACTAAAACTAGCACATTAGGATCTTCTTGATTATTGGGAAACTTTTATTCTCAAAATATACTAAAAGGGAAATAACGGTAATTGTCTGAAAAATGTGTAAATTTAAGTGTGCCCTACCTACTAATGAACTAAATTGAGAAGAAGGTAACGTTCAATTTGTCAATAATTATTGGTCCTATATTATTAACTGTGAAGGAATAGTTTTAAATACAATCTGATCTTGAAAAGTCTTTAACAAATTTCGATGAATTTTTTTGACTAAGGGAATACGGCAAAAAATTTCCCAATGTTTAAAAGGTTTAAACGTATGTACTTATTAACCGCTTGTAGTACAAGGCTATTTGACCTTTAGATTTTAAAAGTAGTACGTCATATATAGAATTTAAGGAAATTAACATGCCAAAAATACGCACTAGGAATATTCTAGTGCGTTTCAGACTGTAGACAAACTCATTAATTTTGAGTTTGCCTACAGTCTTTTTTCATTTAAAATTAAAATATGACAAATCATGTGGAATCTGAGCCCTTTCCTGCGGACGAACGCCTCAATCTCCTCGACCTAAAGGTCTGCGGG
>JBFIXW010000085.1:0-8368 GCA_041605715.1 Paenisporosarcina sp. | reverse complement strand
GCTTGTTTCTTTATTCCGCAGGAGTCTTCAGAAATAGCCGACCAACTTCTAATAATTATTAAATAATAACTAGTTCACTTCGTGCTAACCATGGAAATAAGTTATGTGGTGCAATTCAAATTTCCTTCAATTAAATCAATTTCAAATTTCTTATCTCAATAATAAAAGTGAATACTAAATTAGTTGATTGCAGCGGAAGGCGGCGTAAAACACCTGCTCCTGTTTCTGCATCGCTCCGCTAGCTTCGAAACATGAAAAGGCGTTGCATCGCTGCGCTAGCTTCGTCGCAAAGATTAGCACCAAATCCATTGGTCCTAATCTTTCCAGTGGGAACAGCACGAGCTGAAAACCCCGCAGGAACGAAGTGACGAGGAGATTGAAGCCGTGCCCACGGAAAGCGTCCGCAAGGAGCGGAAATTAACGTTGTTGGGATTAATTTTTTTTAAAAAAAGTCAAAGACATCACCTGATTCCAAATAGGAATTAAATGATGTCTTTTTTTAAGAATTATTCAGCTGGGTTTGCTTGAATTTCTAGAGAAAGTTTTACGTCTTCTCCTACTAATACACCACCAGTTTCAAGTGCTTGGTTCCAAGTTAAACCGAAATCTTTGCGGTTGATTTTTGTTTCAGCTGTAAAGCCGACAACTTCTTGTCCCCAAGGGTTTGTTCCTTTTCCTTCGTATTCAGCATTGAAAACAACAGGTTTAGTAACATCTTTAATTGTCATATCACCAGCGATATCGTATTTGTCATCGCCTTTTTTCGTAATGTTATTTGCAACGAATTTAATTTCTGGGTATGTTTCAGCATCAAAGAAGTCAGCTGAACGTAAGTGATTATCGCGATCTGCGCTATTCGTGTTAATACTAGGTACTTTAATGTTGAATTGAATATTTGCGCCTGTTAAGTCTGTTTCGTTTGCTTCAACATGAGCATCGAATTCACCGAAATTTCCTCGTACTTTTGACACCATCATATGTTTTACTGAGAAACCTAAAGTTGAGTGAGATGCGTCTACGTTCCATTTTTTCATCATAATCATCCTCCAAGGGGTTTTTTATTTCTAAGCTAACTATATCCACTTAATATCTCGATGTCAATATGTTTGAATTAAAATAGTTTTAATTCAATATAAAATAGTTTTGATAATTAAATGTTAATAGGTTATAAATAGTAATGTAATTACTTATCGCGTTACTTACAGTGAGTTTTCCGTTATAATTGGTGCAATAAGAGGTGATGGAATATGAAAGAAACTACTTTATGTCCACGCTTGTCGAAGGCGATGGAGTTAATAGGTAAACGTTGGACAGGTTTGATTTTGTATCAATTGTTAGATGGTCCCCAACGCTTTAATGAAATTGAGTCTGCTCTACCTGTGAGTGGCCGACTGCTTTCAGAACGTTTAAAAGAGCTTGAAAAAGAAGGAATTGTTGAACGACGTGTGTATACAAATGTTCCGGTTAAAGTTGAATACTCATTAACCGATAAAGGCAGAGGGCTGAAAGATGCAATTGCTGGAATCGAACAGTGGTCAAAAGTATGGTTATCGTGATTTCCACTTGTCAAATCTGCGGTTAAAACGCATACTATACAATGGAAAGAGGTAACCGAAAGGATTTGGCTTTACATGACTAAACAACGTTGGTATGAAGACTTAACAGCAACCTTAGCACATGACTGTGTATTAATAGATGAATCATTAAACTTGCATACAATGACCAAAATGGGTGGTCGCGCAGACCTTTATGTCACCCCATTAACTGAAGAAGAGACTATTTTTGTAGTTGCGTATGCACATCAAAATAATGTTCCTTTGTTACTCCTTGGAAACGGATCGAACATGGTTGTTCGTGATGGTGGAGTCCGTGGGATTGTATTGAATTTGCAAATGCTTAATCGTATAGAAATTAATGGAACAAGAGTCCTAGCAGAAGCAGGCGTTGATATTATTGATGTATCAAGAGCTGCGGCGAAAGAAAAGTTAACGGGTCTTGAGTTTGCGTGCGGAATTCCGGGTTCAATTGGCGGAGCAATGGCCATGAATGCTGGAGCTTATGGTGGGGAAATAAAAGATATCATTTATCAAGCGACTGTTTTAACAAAAGAAGGGGTCAAACTTGTTCTTTCTAAAGAGGAACTTGAATTAGACTACCGCAAGAGTGTGATTACAAAGCAAGGGTATTATGTATTGTCTGCGGAATTCGATTTAGCTGAAGGTGAACAATTAGCAATCGATGCGAAAATCGCCGATTTAACACATTTAAGAGAATCGAAACAACCATTGGAATATCCTTCAGCAGGAAGTGTCTTCAAAAGGCCTCCAGGTTATTTTGCTGGAAAGTTAATTCAAGATTGTGAATTGCAAGGTAAGGGCTTCGGTGGAGCAGAAGTGTCTACAAAACATGCTGGATTTATTGTGAATAAAAACAATGCAACTGCAACGGATTATATACAAACGATTGAAATGGTTAAATCGAAGGTGAAAGATGTATTTGGAATTGACCTTGAACTAGAAGTGAAAATCGTTGGTGAAAACGTAGAAGAAAAGCCTTGAATTCTTTTGAATTCAAGGCTTTTTTGTGCTAAGTTCACCCTGGTTCCTGTACAATGTAGATAAAAAAATCACAGGTTATGCAAGGAGGACTAATGCAGAATTTCACAACAGATTTTTCCATTCTTTTAATGGGTATTTTTCTTTTAAGTGGCGTATTGATGACGAAATTGTCAGCTAGAGCAGGAGTTCCTGCATTGATTCTCTTTATATTTTTAGGGATGTTATTGGGTAGCGATATTTCAGGACTTATCTATTTTTCAAATGCAAAAGTTGCTCAAATGGTTGGTGTATTAGCTCTAATCATTATTTTATTTGAAGGTGGACTTCAAACTCAGTGGAAACAGGTCAAGCCTGTTCTTGGCGGGTCAATTGTTTTAGCAACTGTTGGAGTTTTGATGACTACTTCCATTGTAGCTGTTGCCGCTTATTATGTTTTAGGTATCGGATGGTTAGAAGCATTTCTTCTAGGTTCAATTGTTGGCTCTACGGATGCCGCTGCTGTATTTTCGGTATTAGCCGGTCAAAATATTAAGCAAAAGCTGTCATCGACATTAGAGGCTGAATCAGGAACGAATGATCCAATGGCCATGTTCTTAACGATTGTTTTTATAGAATGGATTATGATACCGGATACGTCTGCCTGGTCTTTAGCGGGGATGTTTTTTTTACAAATGGGCTTAGGCGTCTTATTTGGATTTGGACTAGGAATTTTTGCTTCTAAAACGATGAATAAAATTAAACTAGATGCGGGTGGACTTTATGCCGTATTATCAGCTGGATTTGCTGTATTTATATATAGTATTACCGCTGTATTAGGTGGAAGTGGTCTCCTGGCTGTTTACATAGCTGCCCTGATTATAGGAAACCGTGAATTAAGACATAGTCATTCCATCATCAGTTTCCACGAAGGCTTTGCATGGCTTATGCAAATTGTCATGTTTGTGATTTTAGGTTTACTTGTATTCCCTAGTGAACTCGCTAACTGGGATTTGATTTGGAAAGGACTCATATTGTCATTTGTCCTTATAGCAATTGCTAGACCCATTGCTGTCTTTATTTCTACTAGTTTTCTCCATTATACAATCAAGGAGAAGTGGTTTATTTCTTGGGCAGGATTACGTGGAGCGGTCCCAATTGTGTTAGCTACATTTCCGATGTTAGCGGGTATGGAAAATAGCCATTTGTATTTTAATATCGTATTTTTCATTGTTTTAAGTTCTGCTTTATTACAAGGGTCAACGATTCCGGTCGTCGCGAATTTATTGAAATTAAACGGGCCAGCTGTTCAAAAACGTATTCACTCGTTAGAGCTTGTATCCATGGATCGAGCAAATGCTGAGATGCTTGAAGTCGAACTTTCTGCCTCGTCTCCATTCGCTGGGCAGCTCTTACAAACGATTGGATTACCAAAAAAAACAGTCATCAGTGCAATCATTCGTGATGGTGACTTGGTTATGCCAACAGGGTCAACAAAGTTAGAACCTAAAGACGTGTTGTATATTTTGACGGAGAAAGCTCAAGTGAAAAACGTGAAATTAGTGTTGGCCGAAGAAAATATGAAATAAATAATCACTATTTAGCGTATCGTTATTTAGATACACTAAATAGTTTTTTCTTTGTGCAGGATAATTCTATAAATTAAGCGAATTTCTTAAAAAAGAAGTCTAGGGGGAATTAAGAGAATGATGGAAAAACGTAAACTTGGAAAGTGGTTGTTATGGATCGTAGGAAGTCTAGTCTTATTGCTCATCATGGCAGTAGTCGTCATTAACGTATACATAGGGAAATCTAAACCTCAAATTTCTGGAGAAGTGACAGTCGAGATTTTAGATCAAGAAGTGACAGTAACAAGAGACGAGCAGGGGGTGCCACATATTCTTGCGGAAAATGATGCCGATTTATACCGAGCGCAAGGATTTGTGCAAGCACAAGACCGAATGTTTCAAATGGATTTAGCGCGGAGACAAGCTAGCGGGAGATTGTCTGAAGTCGTGGGAGAAGCAGCAGTGACAACGGATCAATTCTTTCGAACATTTAGCTTGAGACAAGCGGCTAAAGATTCATGGGATGGTTATGGGGAAGAAGCGAAACAAGTTCTAAAATGGTACGCAGAAGGCGTCAACGCCTATATGGCTGAAGCAAAGGAAGCTGGAAAGTATTCTTTTGAATTTAAGTTGCTAGGTTACGAGCCGGAACCATGGACAGAAGTGGATTCCTTAACAATTGGTAAATTTATGGCATATGATTTAGGTGGTCATTGGTCGAGTCTAGCAATTCGTCACTGGGCACTAGGGAATTTCCCCAAAGAAAAGGCACGTGAATTGTTCATTACTTACCCTGAAGACAAACCAGCTATTATCGAAGCGAATTTAGAGAATCAGGTGGAAGTTGCCGGACAGTTTATACAGGAAGTTATTCCAAACGAGTTTAATGGAAGTAATAACTGGGTTGTCTCGGGGGATAAGACGGAATCTGGAATGCCTTTATTAGCAGATGATCCACATCTAGGTCTGAGTACACCATCAATCTGGTATCAAATGCATTTACAGTCTCCTGAACAAAATGTAAGTGGGGTCATTTTTGCAGGAATTCCCGGGATTATTTTAGGTCACAATGAAGAAATTGCTTGGGGTGTCACGAATGTAGGACCAGATGTGCAAGATTTGTATATTGAAACACCAAATCCGGAAAATCCGACTGAATTTGAATACGACGGCAAGTGGGAGCAAGCCACTGTTCGAGAAGAGCCGATTAAAGTTAAAGGCGGTGAAACCATCGATTTTGAAGTAGTAGTTACCCGCCATGGTCCAATCATTTCAAATGTCATGTTCGACGAGGAAGAACCAAGTGCTCAGTTCTCCATGCAGTGGACGGCGCTTGATCCTACATTAGAATTACAGGCTGTATTGAATATGAATAAAGCCACCAATTGGGATGAGTTTGAAACGGCATTGGAAGATTTCCATGCACCTGCACAAAACTTTGTTTTTGCAGCGAAGGACGGAACGATTGCGTACAAAGCGAACGGAAGGATTCCGATTCGAAAGTTAGGGGATGCTCAACTTCCTGTGCCTGGAAACTCCAGTGAGTATGGATGGGATGGATTCGTACCATTTGATGAGCTACCAACTGTCGTAAATCCAGATGAAGGATTTATTGCCACTGCGAACAATCAAGTCGTAGATGAATCTTATCCTTATCACATAACGGATTTTTGGGCTCAGTCATACCGTTATGAACGCATCGCCGAGGTTTTAGAGCAAGGCGATAAACTAACGAAAGAAGATATGATGAAGTTACAAATGGACCAGCAGAATCTTCAAGCAAGAGAATTTATGGATGACATGGTTCAATCAGTAGAAAAATTTGATACTGAAAACAAATTCAGTGTTCATTTGAAAGAATTAAAAAATTGGAATCAAGTGGATGAAGCTAATTCTGCCGCCCCACTCATTTATCATAAATGGATTAAGCAGCTTCCAATGACATTGTTTAAGAATCAGATGCCTGAAGACGTCTATGATATGCTAGCAGGAAAAGGCAACATCACCGATCAAATGATGCGTGATGGGTATGCAGGTCAAGATGGTGCGTGGGTAACTGAACAAGGGGGAATTGACAAGTGGGTTTATCAATCATTTGTAGATTCAGTAGCCTCGACAGAAGAAACGTTTGGTGAAAACGTAGGTGACTGGAAGTGGGGAGATTATCATCAACTTACATTTGATCACCCACTCGCAGGTGCTTCACCTGTATTTGCGTATTTCTTGAATCCGAAATCAGTACCGGTTGGCGGTTCAAATATTACTGTTCAAGCTGCTGGATTCCAAGAAGATGGATCAGTTGACCACGGTGCTTCCTGGCGATTTGTTGCGGACTTAGCTGATTTATCAAGTGCCTATCATATCGTTGGACCTGGTCAAAGTGGTCACATGAAATCCGATTGGTTCCATAACCAAGTAGACGACTGGGCTGAGGGCGAGTATCATGAAACCGTCATTAGTGGAGAGCAAGAAAAAAAGCATGTATTAAAATTAAAGGCTGAATAAATAAGGGCGTGTTTCGAACGTGAAAAACATCATATGGGTAGGCTTAGGCGGCATGGTCGGAACACTCTTACGATTTGCAGTTCTGGTTTTATTCCCATCCACGGGGTTATGGATGGCAAATATCATAGGTAGCTTTGTCTTAGGATTTGTCTTTCATAAAATGAAAGAAGTAAAAAGAGAGAAAGCGTTATTTGTCACCACAGGCATCTTGGGCTCGTTTACGACGTTTTCCACTTTCTCGGGAGAATGGCTGGTATTTATGGAGAACAGTGTGTTAACGGGAACTCTATATGGTCTAGGAATGACTATAACGTGTATCGTGGCAGCGGCTGGTGGTTTTAAGTTAGGGGGCGGATTGAAATGACCCTTCTTTCTTTAGCTATCGGGGGGATGCTCGGTGCTATGAGTCGATATGTAGTGTCTCTGAAAATACAAGGACTAGCAGGAATTCTTTTTATTAACTGGCTAGGGTCTTTTTTGATGGGCGTCAGTTTGCCGCTCGCACTTCATCAGACAAATTGGAACCTATTTTGGCTCGTTGGGTTTTTAGGTGCATTTACCACGTTTTCGACGTTTGCCGTACAGGTAGTTGAATGTTGGTTTACAGGCAAACGCCAAGTAGCGATTGTGTATGCGTTGTCAACTTTTGTTGGTGGGTATCTATTTGTTTGCTTAGGTTGGTGGATCTGTAGTTTTTGGGTTTGACGAGTAAATGATGAAATGTGACGAGTAAAATCTTAAAGTTGACAAGTAAAATCATAAAATTGACGAGTAAATCATAAAGTGATTGCTGTAAATAATAGGTAAATATTATTTATATAGAAAAAGGAGCGACGACAACCATAATCGCTCCTTTTTTACTCAATCCCGTAGAGTTAGTCAGTCGAGAACTAATTTTTTTCATTTTTCGATTTCATCCATATCCATCTGGAATCAAATGTATCTCGTAGACTCCCTTCTTCGATAAATCCTGCTCCTGTGTAGCATGCTAACGCCTGTTTATTATTAGGCTCAATTCTTAAAAAGATCCATGGATATGAGGGATATGCCAAACACTCATTTTGAAGCATTCGGACAAGTTGTTTTCCGACACCTTTATTACGATAGGAAGGGTGGACAAGTAAGTGAGCTAGTTCCAAGTCCTTCTCTTCAACATCTTCCCAAATTTCCCCATAAGCTACAGGTTGGTCTTCCTCCAATAAGATATAACCAAATTGATCAGAAGCTTCGTGCCAACTATGATACATGTCTGAAGTATAACCATTTTCTCCAGTCGCATTAAAACAATCTGTTTCATATTGTAACCAATCAGCAATTAGGGACTCATCGGATAGTGTGGCGCGTCTTATTTTCATGATCGAGCTCCTTTGCAAGGTTCATAACGTTAAGTAAATGAATTAAAGAACTATTATACCAAAGAGTTTTTTGAAGATCGTTGTATATAAATCAAAAGGTTCCGTTTTTAATAACTCGGCCTAATCTTCCAGTGGTCGTTTCAGCATGTCGTATTGACTGATAGACGGCTTCCTCAGTAGATTCAATGACCGCTTGGAAAAGTTCATTCATGATTGGATAGTCATCACGTAATAGCTGTTGTTGTACAAACGCTTCTTTAGACAAGTGAGGAACTTTATTGGTGTTAGAAAAAGCAATGATGATGTCACCACTTCCGTTATGTATATGGGTTCCTGTTCGACCAAGGCCAATGGCTGCACGCTTAGCAAGACGCTTTAATTGTCTCGCATCAACAGGAGCATCTGT
>JBFIXW010000084.1:0-8449 GCA_041605715.1 Paenisporosarcina sp. | reverse complement strand
GAAGAACTCCCAAGGAATGCCTCGAACAAATTGTTGAGAAGAGAGTTGAAAAAGTGGCTACTATCCAAATAATAAGTGCAAAGATGTTTCACGTAAAAGTACCATTAAAAAAACCCTTTACAACACATTTACAATCGGTCGAGGAGCGGGAAAGTATTTTTATTGAGTTAATGGATGCCGATGGAACCATCGGTGTAGGAGAATGTGTGGCTTTTACTTCACCTTGGTATACAGAAGAAACCGTAACCACTGCTTGGCATGCGATTGAACAATGGTTAATGCCTTTGGTGTTGAATGAAACCTTTACGCATCCAAATGAATTAGATTATGCCATGTCTTCCGTTAAAGGAAATCGTATGGCGAAGGCATCTTTAAATCATTCTGTATGGGATATTTATTCAAAAAAAATGAATCAGCCTTTGTGGAAATTAATTGGTGGAGTTAGACGAGAAATTGAAGCTGGTGTCGTGATTGCAGAGAACAATTTCGCTGATCTTATAAAAAAAGTAGATGAGGCAGCAACAGATGGATATAAACGAGTTAAGTTGAAAATCTCTACTACTTCTAATCCAACAGAATTAAAGGAATTGGTTATTCGATTTCCAAACTTGCAATTTTTCGCCGATGCAAATGGTGCGTTTTCAAAGGATTCAATTCATATTCTTAAGCAATATGATGAGGTTGGACTTACCCTTATCGAACAGCCTTTTAGTGAATATGAGAATCTCCTGTCAGCACAAGTTCAATTGACGATGAAGACACCTTTTGCATTAGACGAAAGTATTACTAGCTATTCAGATGCCAAGCAAATGAAGAAAGAACAATCCGGGAAAATCATTGTGCTCAAACAAGGTCGAGTTGGGGGATTATCCGAGGCGTTAAAGATACACCAACTTGCGATGGAAGAGAACATTCCGCTTTGGATTGGTGGAATGATTGAATTTGGTGTTTCAAAAGCATTTAATGCTGCTTTTGCGTCACTACCGTCAATTAAGTATCCAGGTGACTTTAGTTCAGCGAATTATTTTTTTGAACAAGATTTAGCCACCCCATCTGTTCAAGTTCAAAATGGAATGTATTCTTTAACAAATGAACCTGGAGTAGGAGTATTATGGAACCACGAATTAATCGAACAGTATTTACTTAAAAAACAAGTATGGAATGAAAAACCACGCAAAGGAATTTAATCCCTTTACGTGGTTATTTTAATGCTGCTTTTAATGTTTCTAAATTTTTCTCCATTAATGTAAAATAGGTTTCTTCGTTTTGAATATCAGCTTCAGTAAGTACGCTGAGATTATGGAGTATACCTGGTTCGGCCCCAACCTCTGATTGAATCACTTTTGCTAAGTTTGACGAAACATTTTGTTCAAACAATATCGTCTTAATTTCTTTCTCTTTTGCTAGTTCTACAATTTCAGTTAATTCCTTTTGAGAAGGTTCATCTTGAGAATTTAATCCAGCAATTGCAATCTGTTCGAATCCATATGCTCCAGCTAAATATCCAAACGCTGCATGAGAAACAAAAAATGTTTTGTTGGGTACATTGTTTGCCATTTCTTGGAATTTCGAATTTAACCCTTCTAATTCTGTTTGCAATGCTTCAAAGTTTTTTGTATAAGTTTCCTTGTTTGCAGGATCTTGTTCAATAAGTGAATCTTGAATCGATTGTGCTAACTTGATACTGATCGTTGGTGAAATCCACAAATGGGGATCAATGTCTCCATGATCATGGTCTTCATGATTTACTTCTGCTTCATTTTTAGCGTGTTCATCCTCATCTTCATGAGCGTCCTCATCTGTGCCTTCTTCTTCATGCGCTTGTTCTTGTACCAACTCTTCATCAGAAACGGAATTAGAGGTAGCAATAAATTTTACTTGCTCATTGGCTAATGTTTTTTTGGCATTATCCACAAAGCCTTCAAGTCCCATTCCAATAAAGAAAAATAAATCTGCATCTGCAAGATTCATCATATCTTTTTGCGTAGGGTCAAACGTATGTTCATTTGAACCAGTTGGGTAAATGGATTTTACTTGAACTAGGTTTCCACCTATTCGCTCTGTAAAGTATGTGAGAGGATAAACGGTTGTGTATATGGTTAATTTATGTTCATCATTATTTTCTCGAGGAAGAGTTTCTGTTTGTCCGCATGCAGCGATAAATAGAATAAGTATGCTAGTAAGTATGATAAAATATATTTTTTTCATTAATAAATCCCCTTAACAGTAATCATTACGATTTGTTTTATTGCCTTTATTAGCATACAAGAATCATTCCAAAAAGACAAGAAAAAAGAAATGACTTATTTCAAGCCATTCCTTCTAACTTGTTAATTAATGAAATTATTGATTTCCATCGAAATGGACGCTTTCCGGGGGGCACTACTTTAGCCGCTTCCATCGCGTTGCTCCCTAGTCATAGCTGTCAGTGACTGTTATGCCGAGGTGGCTGGAGTTTCGTCCGCGGAAAGCGAAAGAAATATCCGACCACTTTTTTTCTGTGAATAGATTTTAAAGGATTAACTATGATTTTTTGTATTCACCTGAATGAATTGACTAATTACTAGTCATTTCTTCTTCGGCCATTCTTCAGGAACTGGATCATATCCACCTTCATGAAAAGGATGACAACTTAATATTCTTTTCGTAGCTAAGTAAACACCTTTAAAGGCACCATGTTTTTGCACTGCTTCAACTCCATAATGTGAGCAAGTCGGATAAAATCGACAACTTGGTGGCGTTAAGGGAGAGATTACTTTTTGATAAAATCGAAAAATGCCGATTACTATATATTTCATACGTTCTTATCATCGGTCATTGGTTTTTGTGGTACTGGATCAATTGTGTGTTTATGTGAATATGCTTTCTTTGTTGATAATAGGAATATAAGCGTAATTCCTATGACAACAATGAATGCAACAACTAAAAGTAACCATAAAGTCATTTCTTTCACTCCATTTCTGTCTGTATGTTTATTGTAGTGACTTTAGTGGTAAATTAACAGTAGAAAAGCTTTAATTATACTAGAGGAGTGTGTTTTTTTTATGTCAGCAGCATTAAACAAAGAGTTAAATAAGCAAGTTGCAACTTGGTCAGTTATGTATACAAAATTACATAATTTTCATTGGTATGTAAAAGGACCTCAATTTTTCACTCTACATGCCAAATTTGAAGAACTCTATAATGAAGCAACACTTCACATGGATGAAATTGCAGAAAGATTATTAACATTAGGAGGAAAACCTGTTGCGACTTTAGCGGAGCATCTTGAAATGTCTGATATTAAAGAAGCAACTGGGAAAGAATCAACTGAACAAATGGTTAGTTCAGTTGTTCAAGATTTCGATACGATTATGAAATCTTTGAAAAAAGGGATGGAAGAAGCTGCTAAAGATGAAGATGATATGACCGAAGATTTACTAAATGCAGTTTATCAATCGATTGAAAAACACCAATGGATGCTAAATGCATTCTTAGGTGATACGAATAAATAATAGAGTAGAGATAAATTCCTTTTTATAGGGAGTTTGTCTTTATTTTTTGTGATAATAGACGATATTAGAAGTGTACGAAAGGAGGTATGTTTATGGAAATGAGCTCAATCATGGCAAGTCAGTTGAGAGAACTACAGTCAACAGTTCAAATGAGTGTAATGAAAAATGCGCTTAATATGAGCTCTGCATCTGCAGTTGAAATGCTCCAAAACATGCCTGAGCAACCGACAGCTTCTCATCCTTATAAAGGAACAGTTGTCGATATTTCAGGCTGACCCAAAACAAAAGACATGCCATCAATTTGATGTGCATGTTTTTTGTTTTATGTAACATCCTATCTAAAAGAAAGGATGTATGATATGGCGAAAATATATGTCTCCGTTACCCATCATCAATATTATTTCCATCCCGACGATTCTCCATGGGAATATGAAATTGAAGGAAAGCCAGAAGTGATTACGATACTAGACGAATTATTTAATCAGAAACAAGAGTGGGAGTGGAAAAATTTCCTCCGTGCCCATTTACCTTATATTCCTTATCATCTAGATCCAGAAAATGACGAAGTGGACGTAAGATTGAAAAAGCTCTATGCCGTCATTCATGAATATGGAACTGATGATGCGAAAGTACTAATAGAATCAATGCCCTTTTATGCACCAAGGGAACAATCTTTGAACGAAATACGATAAATGTTGAATGCAATTCATGCCTTCGCTACACTTTAATGAAAGGGGTGTAGAAGGCATGTATTTTTATAAAGATTTAAATGGATATGATGTCACTTTATCATTTGTTCCAAATATGTTTTCCATACCTGCAAAACATGTTCTGATACTTGCCAATAAAGAAGATAAGTGGTTAGTAACCAAACACCCAGAGCGAGGAATAGAGTTCCCTGGTGGAAAGGTCGATCAAGATGAGACCTTACTAGAAGCAGCAAAAAGAGAGACCTATGAAGAAACCGGTGCTTTATTAACAGATGTGATTTGGTTTGCAGAATATACCGTTCATACAAATCCTCCATTTCGTAAAGTCGTATTTAGAGCTACAGTTGATCACATAGTCAAAATGAATAAACAGTTTGAAACAGATGGCTATAAATGGATGACTTTGACTGAATTTAATGAAGAGGAAAATCTAAGTTTTCATATGAAAGACGAAGGTATGAAAAAAATGTTGGAAAGAGTGATGCTGAATGAAACAAAGCGGTGAAATTTTCTCTAAACAGCCTTACCCAAGTCCAAATCCTAGTATCCAACTAAGTGAAATTATTTATTGGTCCAATGGTTTTCGAGTAAAAGGTTTACTTGCAGAGCCAAAAGGAAAAGGTAATTATGAAGGGATTCTATACTTACGTGGGGGAATTCAGCGAGTTGGCATGGTCCGACCAAGTCGAATCGCTCAATTTGCTGCACAAGGCTTTGTTGTCTTTGCACCTTACTATAGAGGCAATCGTGGTGGAGAAGGATTTGATGAGTTTGCTGGTGATGACCGGTATGACGCTGTCCATGCAGTAGATGTGTTAAGGCTTTTTTTGAAGATACATAGAATACATATCTTTTCTTTTTCTAGGGGAGGAATCATGGCGCTATGGACAGCCATTTTGCGTAATGATATTGCCTCTGTTGTTACGTGGGCAGGTGTTTCAGATGCTGCCTTAACGTATGATGAGAGAAAAGATATGAGACGAATGATGAAACGAGTGATAGGAGGTACTCCTTCTAATCATCCCGAGCTGTATCATGCAAGAACACCTTTAAATTTTATGGATGAGTTTAACTCACGCGTTTTGATCATTCATGGCTTGCAAGATCAGCATGTTAGTCCAGAACATGCAAAAAAGCTAGAAGTACTTCTATTGCAAATGAAAAGAGAAGTGAACACGTGGTATTTTGAAGAATATAAGCATCACTTTCCTCCAGCAGTAAATAGACAAACAGTTAGAGATTTAACGCATTGGATGAAATATTCGAAAGGGGATATGACATGAAGCATATTAAAATTCAATTAGAAACAACTCATACAGATCATAAAACATCTCTTCCTACATCAACATCGTATTGGCAAAAACTTTGGGATACATACACAACCGATTTTAGTTCAGTGGAAATTCATTGTTGGAAAGAAGAATCAAAACACATGGAGGAACTTGAGCAAATTGCTTCGTTAATTCAAGATCAAAATTTAATTATTGCTTATACTGTAACCTTGAACGAAGAAAATCGAGATTTTTTGAAAAATCACTCCATTGATGTCAACGGAGGATTAAAATGGTTTACGTTGCTATTCTATAAAGAAACGACGCAAATGTTGGAAATTGGCCAATATGGTTCTGAAATTAGTTTGTACGGGATAGATGAAAAGGAAGCGGAGACATTTAAAGCGATCTTTCCTGAAAATGTCGAGTCAGAATATTTTAAAGAACATTTAATGTGACGAAGAAGAGTATCACACATTAAAAATTTGCAGCTCCCATATTATAGATAAACAAATGCTGATTTCCATTTCAACGGACGCTTTCCGCGAGCACGACTTCAGCCGCTTCCCTCGCGATGCTCAGTCCAGGGTCTTCAGTTCGTGCTGATTCCGCTGGAGTCGCCGTCTCCATTTCAATCAGTAAAAACATATGTTAACCAATTTATTTAACAGAAGAAAATATCGTGGACATCAATTATTTGAAGTGAAAGAAGTAGCCGCACATCAATTAATTGAAATGAATGCTAATGATAAGAACTCACCTTTTAAACCTAAAAAGAGCTTGCACAATTTAATGTGCAAGCTCTTTTAGTTTATCAAAAACTATATTTAAGGAGTGATGCTTAACTATTTTGGGTGTGATCCTCATTTAAGTTTCATCAAGGATGATTTTCTCCGTTTACTAATTGAGGATTGTCAAAGCTGAAACGAGATTATTAAAGGGGTATGGTGCAAAAGTATACCAAGGAAACTATCCGAAAGTAGAAATCTGAAAAGTCAAAAATCACCCTTACGAGGGAGGATGTATTGGTAAGTGCTGTAATATACTGTGTTTAGTTCCATTACGTGGTTCTCAAAACGAAGTTTATAGGAAGAGGTGAACGACATAAAAAGAGGTACTTAGAATTTTAAATCAAAACAAATGCTCTTATACTTCTTTTTTTATTGCAATTTGAGGTTCAGGAACTAAGTGAGAAATGAGAGACTCAGCCAATGAGACTCTCGGACAACATGTAACATAACAGCTGAAGGAGTTTGAAATGGTGCATTGAACCAATTCAATTTACCCAAAAACAACCTTCGAATTAACGTTTGAAAAAGCAACAAGTAAGAAAAAGCTAAACCAAAAAAACTATAACTTATTGGAGGAATATTTAATGAATATTAAAAAGAATTTAGCAATGGGAATCGCAACTGGAGCATTAGCTGTTAGTATGATCGGCGGAGGAACTTTTGCTTATTTTAACGATGTGGAAGAAAATAATAGCAGTTTTACTGCAGGTACACTTGATATTAACGTTGCAGGTAAAGACGCTGCAAATGCCATTATTGATGTAAGTAATTTAAAACCAGGTGATGTAATGTTCCGTCATTTTATGCTTAATAATACTGGGTCTCTAGATGTATCCAAAGTATTATTAACTTCAGAATATTCAGTAATTGATGCAAATGGTAACAATGCTGGCGCAGACTTTGGTGATCATATTAAAGTTAAGTTCCTTTACAATTATGACAAAGGTACAGTTGTTGTTCATGAAACTACTTTAAAGGCATTAGGTGAAACAGATATTGTAAATAGTATATATAGTTGGTACGGAGAATCAGACGGGCTTGAAGCAAATTCCTCTGATGAGCTTGTAGTTATGTTCGAGTTTACTGACAATGGTCAGGATCAAAATGTCTTCCAAGGGGATTCTTTAAAACTAAATTGGACATTCGATGCAAAACAAACAGCAGGATCGGTTAAATAATACTATCTTAACAAGGGAGGAGAGCCCTTCTCCTCCCTTCTTTTGTTTCAACAATCAGTAGCCGAGTATCCTTAAATATATTTCTCAACATATAACCTTGTTTTGTGTTTTGAGGAATACATTTAAAGAAATTTTAGAATAAAAATTTTGAAAGGCGGAATGGGATTGAAAAGTAGGCCAAGAGGCAGATATAAGAAAATAAAACACGATTTTTACCTTTATTCAAAAATTGTTCTCAGTTGTTATATAGCTACATTTGGCGTCAGTTATTTATCGTCTGACACATCGGCCTATTTCAGCAGCCAATCAGAAATTTCCCAAACTATTACTGCCGGTATATGGGAAGAGAATGTGAACAAGTGTGATGAAAAAACCATAATTGATGATGAAGATTCAAAAGATCAAACCGAGTCAAAGTCAAACAGTGAAGAAAAGGAAGAAAACGAAAAAGAAATAAAAACAAACAAAAAAAATAAAGATAACTGTGAAGAAAAAGATACAACTGATACTAAAAGTAAACTCGAGTGTAAGTCAAAAGATGATAATCAAATAAAAGAAAAAGAAAAAGAAAAAGAAAATGAAAAAGAAAATGAAAAAGAAAAAGAAAAAGAAAAAGATAAAGATCAAGATCAAGATAAAGAAACCGATGACGCATCAAGTATGCATGATACCGTTGACTGCAAAGACCAAGAAGAAAAGGAAAAAGGTAAAGATAAAACGCCAGAAGACGTAGAAACAAATGAACCTGTAGTTGAGAAACAAATTGAAGGTAATGATGCAGAGATTGAAAGTGAAGAAAAAGCAGAATCGGATAACAGTAAAGAGGAAGAGAAACATGACTTAATTGATGAAAGTCAAAAACAACCGGATGGCAATGAAGAATCTAAAGATGAAACGAATGAAAATCCATCAGATGACGATTCCTCAAAAACTGAAGTACCAGTGAATAGCAACGAAACAATCGATGCTGAACAGCAATTGGAAAACCCAAAGAAAGCTGAAGGT
>JBFIXW010000083.1:0-8555 GCA_041605715.1 Paenisporosarcina sp. | reverse complement strand
TTTTACAGGCTAACCAGAACGTGATGCGGGAGCAATTTAGGTAAGATAGTTTAACTTCTCTTATAGTAAATTCAATTGATTGGAATGGAGACGGCGACTCTAGCGAGATAAGCACTATCTGAAGACCCTGGACTGAGCATCGCGAGGGAAGCGGCTGATGAAGTGCTCGCAGAAAGCGTCCGTCGCAATGGAAATCAGTATAGTATAGTTAATTCTGTACACAAAAAGCCTCCCAAATAGGAGGCTTCAATAAAATTAGTTAATCAATCCGCGGATTGAATCGATTAAGTTGTTAAAGAAGTTTTTTACACCTTGCCAAAAACCTTCGTTATCAACGATATTCCCTAATTTTTCTTCAATAGTTTTACTTAAGTCATCTAGTTGTGTTGACCATTTACTGAAGTCGATATCTAATTGTCTAATGCGGTCCATTAGATCAACAAGAAGTTGACGATCCTCTGGACTTAGTTCAATTTGAAGTTTTGTTAATTGATCTTGTACAATTTTTTCTACATCTTCTTTAGAAGCTGGGTTTAACTCAGCAATGTCTTTCTTAATTGCTGTTAATAACTCACTTACTTTTTCTTCGTCCACACCTGATTCATTGGAAAGAATGGTTGCGACTGAAAGTTCTTCATTGGCTACATCAGTTCGTTCTGTGTCGAGTTTTTCCCCACTAACTTCATACGCTTTGTAGATCCCAACGAGTGCCGAGTGACCTGTTACTTTTTTCGGAGCAGCGACTTCAACTGTTGCGTCTTCGATGCCTGCTGTTAGCATGGCATTCGCATACATTTCAGCTGTTACTTGCGTGATATTTTCTTCTGTTACAATATCGATAACTAAGCCTTTGCCTTTATCTTGACGGGTGATTTTTGCGGAGGAGAACATTCTTGCAGATGCGTCTCCATCTTTAATGTAAGTGACTAAATCGTCGCCATCAACCGTGATTTCTTTTACATCAGCTTCATCTGCTACGCTAAGACTTTCTTTTACGCTCGCCTTTTCAGATTCTGTCAAGTCTGCCCCATAGACCACGATCGGCATACCGAATTTTTCATTAATGCCTTCTCCGTTAGATGACGAACCTGTACTTGCCATCGCTCCAGTAGGTAGTATTAATAAACTCGCTAAAAAGATCGAAGCTAATTTAAACCCTATTTTTTTCATATATTTTCTCCTTCCAATCTTAAAAATCTATTTAATTCTCGGGTAGTATCTACTTTCATATTTATTACCCTATGTATAATTACGAAAAAAAGCACAAAAAGTTTCAAGGAGGAAAAATCCTCTTTCTCTTTTTGTGCCCTAAGTATGGCATTTATAAACCTAAATGACTGATTTCACAAAGGTCCAGCCGTCTTTTTGCTCGACTTTTCCTTCTTTCATTAGCTTACCTAATGCGCGCTTGAAAGCTGCCTTACTTAAATTGAACATCTCAAAAATTTCATCTGGAGATGACTTGTCTGTAAACGGCATTTTTCCGCCCGCTTGTTGTATGTAGCGATAAACAGTTTCTGCATCATCACCTAAACGTTCTTGCTTACGAGGTAACATGGAGCCATTTAACGAGCCATCTTCTTTTACACCAATTATGCGTATTTCAACTTCTTCGCCTAAACGCGGTTCTGCGACTTGTTCCGAATGATGTACAAAAACACGATAACCTTGTGGGGTGGAAATAAAGAATGATCCGACTGGTAGTAATCGATAAGCACGAGCTTTCAAGTTTTCATTGAAAACAGATGTAGGTGCTTCTACGAACGACTCTGCCACTTTGTCTTCAGTTGCTAATCGCCCAAACAAATTCCCTTTGTAATCTGTACGTAGTGACATGTACAGATGGTCACCTATTTTTGGCCACAAGGATTTAATAAGAGGCAAATCGGTTCCCTTCACCATCACTTCACGAGAACTTCCTATATCAACAGAAACTCCATCGCGGTCGTCCGTTTTAATAACACGAGCCCACCCAAATGTTTCTTTTGTAATTTGCGGCAATGTTGCAGTAGCACTTAAGTTTCCACGACGATCCATAAATAAGAATACTTTAATCGTGTCTCCTTCTTGTACTTCTTCAGGAGCCTCCGAACTATTAATAGGAATTTCAATTTCACCATTAGACAAAATCCATTTAGACTCGTCCTTCTTCTTAACTTGAAGTTCAACGATATCACCAGAAACTAATTCACTCATTCAACGCACTCCTTTCAATCCTTTTAGTCAATTTGCTGACTTTCTTTCAGTTCTTCAAGCTTTTGAATAAATTGTGGGTTTTCTTCCATCACTTGTATTAAATCTGCAATTCGGTCAATCGAATTCCAACTCAAATGATGTTCGATCCCTTCTACATCGTCGTATATTAAATTTTCCTGCACGCCGATTAATCGCAAAAATTGTTCCAGCAAGTCGTGACGTTTCACAAGACGTTTACCTAGCTTTAAGCCTTTAGGCGTAAGCATAAGTCCACGATATCTTTCATAAACAAGATACCCATCTTTATCAAGTTTTTGCACCATTTTAGTAACGGAAGAAGGGAGAACTGAAAGAGATTCAGCAATATCCGAAACACGCGCATATCCTTTTTGTTCAATTAACATATATATTTGTTCGATATGATCTTCCATACTGGGTGTCGGCATTACACGAATCCTCTCTTTCCATAGCTTATATAAGTGTACTATAGACAAGAATTCTTCTCAACGAATGGGATAGGTTACTTTTCTAGCGGAGGGTGTTTTGGGTATTTTCCAACGACATGAATGGCATGTATGATTCGTTTATTTATCCATTCTAAGTTTTCCGGTGAATTTAGTTGGTTGAAAGCTGCTTCTCTCCCAAAGTCTGATGTAACGTACTGACTTGGCACAGAATTTAAACTGAGGGCAACAATATCCATTTCACATTTCGAGCATTTGCAGAAAGTCTGATATTCAGACCCTCTTAATAAAACAGCCACGAGTCCACGAATGATCTCTTCCATGACATTTGTTAACATTGGTTTTTTCAGATGAATTAACTCCTTTTCATGATTATTTTTGTAGTTTGGTTTAGCGTATATAAATCAAGGGTAACTTTTAATTATTAAAGCCTAAACGCAGAGAGGGTGAATCAGAATGGGTAGAATGTTATGGATGATTATCGTCGTATTACTTATTATTTGGTTATTAGGACTTGTACTTAAAATCGGCGGCGGTTTAATTCACTTATTACTATTAATTGCAGGTGTCATTTTAATTTTCCAATTAGTGACTGGAAAACGAAAACTGTAACAAAAGGGATGTCCGTATCATGCGGGCATCCCTTTTGTACGGATTTTAAAGTATACACGCAGTTCATGAATTTTAAAATCATTTCCACTTATCCAATAAGGGACAAGTGGATTTTTATATTATTTTGTTTTTGCATATATACATGTATCTCGAACCAATTTTCCGTCTGCTGATAAACCTTCTTTGATTAAAATACCTTCTAATGAGAATTTTAATCGCTCTGCAACAGCGCGACTTCGAACATTATCGATATCACATCTAATCTCCACTCGCCTAGCTCCAAGATCTTCAAAAGCAAATTCAGTCAATCGTTCAGCTGCCTCTGTCATATATCCCTTTCCTTCAAATCGACTATCTAACCAGTAGCCAATTTCAACTTTAGGAATCTTCCAGTTGATACGATGATACCCACTGCATCCAATAAATTCGCCTGTCTCTTTTAAAAACAGATGCAAACGCAAATCTTTTCGTGTAATAAAATCAGCCATAGCTAATCGAACATTTTCTGTCGTTTCTTCAAGTGTTTGTATTTTTTGCGCCCATGGCATCCAAGCTTTTAATGCTTTGTGAGACATTTTGATGCTTTCCAAAATGTGCTCAGCATCTTCTAGTTTAGGAGCCCTTATCAACAAACGTTCTGATTCAAACGCATCCGGAAAAATTCTCATTGCTGGATGCACTTGCGTATCCGTTTCCACTGCTGCCTGAGAGTCATCCCAATGTACAGGCGTTGTTGTACCTTGCAAATAATCTTCTCTCGTCATTCCATATGTGATTGCGTCGTAATACGATTTTTCTTTCGGAGAAAACCACGCTTTACGAAGATGACCTTCCTTTACAAACCCAACTCGTTCAAATGTTTTTCTCATCGCGAAATTATCTTGTCGAGTATGTCCTTCTACTCGAATTTTTTCTTCAGGCAGACTAAATACATAATCAGCTACTTTTCTTAGAGCAGCAGGACCATACCCATGACCTCGATGACTTTCAGCTATGCGTAAATCGAAAACCGGGATTTCATCCTGCAGATCAAACACTTTAACGAATCCCACTTTAACCTGGTCTTCATTTTCTACCCAAAACGTTTTCACTTCATCGGATTCGTATCCGCCTTCTTCTATTGTTTTTTCGATGATTTCTCTAGCTGGATTTGAATTGCCATGAAACGGCCAATTATTTGTCGTCATAAAATGAATGAGCTGTTCTTGCTCTTCCATTGTCCATTCAGTTAATCTCATTTCTTAACCTCCGAGCATGCATTACTTTTGGATTTTTAGAAGCCGCATTGAATTTAGCACGACAAGTAGTGTGGCACCCATATCTGCAAAAATGGCAATCCATAGGGTTAACAACCCAGGAATGATTAATAGTAATGCAACTATTTTTAATCCTAAAGCAAACATAATATTTTCTTTAATAATACGCAATGCTTTTCGGCTTAATTGAATCGTATAAGGCAGTTTTTCTAAATCGTCTGCCATCAATGCGACATCCGCTGTTTCTAAAGCTGCATCTGTTCCAGCACCACCCATAGCAATTCCTACAGAAGCAGCTGCTAATGCCGGAGCATCATTCATTCCGTCACCAACCATTGCTACTTTTCCGCGCTGTGCAATTAAGCTTTTAATCGCCGTTAATTTATCCTCTGGCATTAATCCCGCACGAACATCCGTTACACCAACTGTTTTAGCTATCGCATTTGCAGTAGTAGGATGATCTCCTGTTAACATAATAACGTGCTTGATGCCTAGGTTTTTTAATTTAGTAATAATGGATCGACTTGAACTTCGAACATCATCTGCAACCGCCAAATGACCAACATACAAATTTTCACGGAGTATAATCATGACTGATTTGCCTTGAGATTGTAACTCCTCTATTTCTTTTTGTACTTTTTCGGTAATGGTGGTCTTTTGATTCGCCCATTTTATACTACCGATAGATACGGGTACTCCTTGTAAAGTAGCTTCAATCCCTTTCCCTGTAATGGACTGGAAGCTTTCAACTATATCAGGAGTCACGTCAATTTTTGCTGCGTAGCTCATGATGGCACGTGCTAAAGGATGCGCGGAGTTCTCTTCAACCGACGCTGCAATGTGCATAATTTCTTTCTCGTCGACTACACCATTTGTAACTACATCCGTTACTTCAGGAAAACCGTTTGTTAACGTACCGGTCTTATCAAAGGCAATGGCTTGTAATCGACCCATTTCTTCTAAATAAACACCGCCTTTAATCAATACACCTTGCTTCGCAGCGTTTCCAATGGCCGTTACAATAGCAACCGGCGTAGATACAACAAGAGCACAAGGACATCCCACTACAAGAACGGCAAGTCCTTGGTAAATCCATGATTGCCAATCACCTACGAATAAAGGAGGGATGATTGCAACGGCAATCGCAATTAGAATAATAATCGGTGTGTAGTATTTTGCGAATTGATCGACAAATTTTTGAGAGGGTGCTTTTTCTGCTTGAGCTTCTTCAACTAAATGAATAATTTTAGCAATTGTCGTATCTTCAACGCGCTTTGTCACCCGAACTTCTAGTAGCCCTTCTTCATTTAATGTACCTGCAAACACTTCATCCCCAATAACTTTTGTTACAGGCATTGACTCACCTGTAATTGGTGCTTGATTAACCGATGAATTCCCTAAACTCACTTCACCATCCATGGCGATTTTTTGACCGGGTTTGACGATTAACACATCCCCGATTTCAATTTCTTCCGTTCCTAATTCCATCACTTGTTCATTTCTTCTAATTAAAGCCTTTGAAGGAGCAATGTCCATTAATTGACGAATCGACTGTCTCGCTTTCGTCATGGAATAAGCCTCTAATGCTTCACTAACAGCAAATAAGAAAACGACAACTGCCGCTTCTCGCCATTCACCTATGATGGCTGCACCAATGATAGCAATCGTCATCAATGTCTTCATATCAAAGTAAAATCGTGATAAGTTTTGTAACCCGCCCCAAAACATCGAATATCCCCCGATAACTATTGACGCGACAAAGAAACCAAGGGCAAATGGATCTGCTTCGCTTGTTTGGAATGAAATAACGGTACCGATGATTAATAAAACAAGTGAAACAAAGGTAATGATATTCTCTTTTCGCTTATAAAACGGAACGATTTCAATCACTCTTTTACTCGTAACCGGGTGTACTTTTATTCCGTCAAAAGCACCTGCTTTTTCCAAATCTTCAATCGTAGCTTTTCCAACAAGACGAACCTTGGAAGCGCCGAAGTTCACATTAACTTCTTTTACTTCAGGTAAAGCTTGTATATTCTTTTCGAATTTCATCGCACAATTAGCGCAAGTTAAATTTTCTAAGCGGTATTCGATTTGTTCAGATGCTTTCATTTGAGACACCTTCTTCCGCATGCTCGTATGCAATTTTAACCAGCTGTCTCACGTGCTCATCGGCTAGACGATAATAAACTAGCTTTCCTCGTTTTTCGGATTTTGCTAAATCTATATCTTTTAAATACCTTAAGTGGTGAGAAGCAGTTGCAGTAGATGACTGGATAATGGCAGCCACGTCACAAACACATAGTTGTTCTTGAATTGTTAAGGCATAAGCTATTTTCAATCGCGTCTCGTCAGCTAACGCTTTGAAAATCACGGTCATCCCTTTTAGGTTAGGCAAATTTGCTTTTACTTTTAAAACATCCTCTTCATGAACACAAGTCGTTTCACATATCTCTGTCTTCACTTTTCTCACTCCTTATTCAAACGTTCATTTGATTGTTAGGTTTAGTATATGCTCCTTAGAAACGTTTATCAAGGATATTCAAATCATGATTTGACTAATATTTATTTCTGCTTTTAAATCGCTACATTAGCTTCGAAATATACGCGTTCATCACAACTAAAAAACAACCACGCTGATTAATTTTTCCATTCAAAAAAGGAATTAAGGTTTGTTATAGAGAATAGTTAGGGAATCAATTACGTATAGAATATAGAATCGAATTGTTTGGGGGGATTACTCATGTATAAACGAATATTGGTTGCTGTCGATGGCTCTTCACACTCAAAGCGAGCGGCAAGTCATGCTGTTTTTCTAGCAGGTACACAGACAGATGTCCATGTTACCCTGCTATATGTATTGGATTATGACAAAACTTCTCCAGATCTAATTCAACAACTGACAAGTGAAGAGCTACATGAAGACCGACGAAATAAAATCTTGCCAATTGAAGACATGTTCGTTTCAAAGGGTATCCATACAGAGATTAAACTATTACATGGTGATGCAGGACCCGTTATTGTGGAACACGCGAATCAAGAAAATTATGATATCGTCGTAATCGGTAGTAGAGGGCTAAACACATTACAAGAAATGGTTCTTGGAAGCGTCAGCCATAAAGTAGCAAAACGAGTACACTCACCCGTTTTATTAGTAAAATAACAATCAGGACTGACCTAACTAATGGTCAGTCTTTTTGCAATGTTAGGAGTTGTTCACATGAAAAAAGGATTACTAAATTTAATAACGGATGTACCTGGTGTTCAAGTAGGTCATGTCACATTAGATAAAGTATTAAATGATCAGGATACAATTTGTACAGGAGTTACGGCCATACTCCCCCATACAGATGATCCATTTCAATATAAAGTTCCAGCAGCAAGCTTTGTATTAAATGGCTTCGGCAAAACAGCAGGGTTGATTCAACTTGAGGAATTAGGTCTAATGGAATCGCCAATTATGCTTACCAATACATTTAGCGTGGGTGCTGTTTTAGAAGGAACCCTCTCTTATCTGTTAGAGAAAAATCCAGAGATTGGAGATTCCACGAGCTCATTGAATATTGTAGTAGGTGAATGCAATGATAGTTATTTGAATTCCATGCGTTTAATGGCGGTGCGACCAGAACATGCAATAGAAGCACTTGAATCAGCCGCAATCGGTGAGTTTGAACAAGGTGCTGTCGGAGCAGGAAAAGGAATGATTTGTTACGGGGTGAAAGGTGGAATCGGAAGTTCGTCTCGAATAGCTGAACATGAAGACTTAGCTTATACGACAGGCGTCCTAACTCTTACAAATTTCGGGAGAGCTAACGAATGCAAAATGGCCAGCTGGGAGCCAGATACAGTTAATAAACCAGATGGATCTGTCATCATTATTGTCGCAACAGATGCTCCTGTTGATGCGAGACAATTAAAGCGTCTTGCTAAGCGTGCAGCCATTGGCCTTGGTCGAACAGGAACCCATATACATAACGGAAGTGGTGACATCATCATTGCTTTTTCTAACACCAATAAAGTTCCTCAC